>CAYHPP010000001.1:0-14689 GCA_964358745.1 uncultured Candidatus Saccharibacteria bacterium
CATGCAAACAGTATCGCATAAATTCAACATCTAAGCTAGGTGGAAAAGGTCAGTAATTTCTAATCAAATCTCAAAATTCAAAAACCGCTCCGAGAAAAGTCGGGGCGGTTTTTCACTTCATGAGGGTTACTTGCAGGTGCATTTGACCTCCGCTTGATTGCAGCCGGCGCACTTCGGCATGCAGTGGGGGCCGCCGCATGGATGGTCATCCTTGTGCGTGACAGACTCCTCCCCGCACATATCACACTTGTAGCCCTCTGTTGGGCCTTTGCACGTTTTACAGTTCATCTTCTTTTTTTGAATTATCTCTTACGACCTTTACATAAGTCTCCCCATCATTATACTTTTTTCTTCTGTATATGCAAAAAATTAGCAAGGCCGCGGCCTTGCTAAGATGCGAATGGTAAGGGAAGTCTCAATCCGTGAGCCCTTCAAGTCCGACATAGAGCGTAAAGTCGCCTGTCGCGGCGGACGTGCGGTGTTCGCGGAACGAACTCGGCGCGGAGGCGAGCAAGACAACCCAGACTGCGAGGTCAAACAGGAAGAGGAGTAGCAGTATCATAGGGGGTGGTAGACGAGGTTTGTCTCAACAAAGACTTCTAACAACTCCTTCGTGTCCGGTACGCCGAGTGTTTCCATGGCACGAGCGAAATCCTCTTTCACTCTTTCAACCGTAATAATGATTGTCGGAAGGTCCAATCTAGTGAGCCCTTCACCTAATTTGAAGAGTCTGGCACCCAAACAAAGACCGAGCTCGGTGCCGATGAGCTCAATCACGATATCACTCTGCTTCAAGAAAGGGGTACCGCAATCTTTGCTCCGCATTTCATACTGCAGTCTAAACTGCGTGTTATTCGCAAGGAGATGCTCCATCGTGGTCGGCGCCAAGCCGACCCAGACGGTGGTTACTGAAGTTGACTCGGTCGGTGAAGCCGTGAGCAATTCCTTCAATCTTGCACAGTGCATGAGCGCTTCAGTATGTGCCGCTAAGGCCCCGCGGTGATTTTCTGTCGTTGTTTCGATAATCGCTCGTTCATATTCCTCAACAAGGTCGTTGAGAACCTCAAGCGCCGTCTGTCTTTTTGTAGTGTTCATTCGCTGTGCCTTTCATTGAGTGTTGTCGTTGTATGATTCCACGCTACATCCTATTCGCCAGGATGAATTTGTCAATTTTTGGTTTTTCTGGTATCTTACTCTAAACAAATACCAATTGTTAACTAATACATGCCAATCTGCTAATACCTGCTAATAAGGGCGCGATTTGTTGTGTTATTAATAGGTATTAGTAGATTGGTACCGATTCGTAGATTGGCATTTACATTCGCAGTATGCAAAAAGACATCCACCCAAAATTTTATACCGATGCCAAAGCAACCTGCGCGTGCGGGGCGATTTTTGCCGTAGGCTCCACCAGACAAGAGATTCGCGTTGAGATTTGCAGCAACTGCCACCCGTTCTACACCGGCGGCGATAAAATTATTGATACCGCCGGGCGCGTTGACCGCTTTAAGGCGAAGCAGGCGAAAAGCGCAGCGAAGAGAAGCACAAAACCCGTCAGGAGATCGTAACGGTTTCGTTGCTTTGAGTTGCCGGTGATGAGCCGGTTTGTTCATTCTTGAAACTCTAAATCCTAATATCTAAATCCTAAACCGGCGGCTTTGCTGTCGTTCCCGCGCAGGCGGGAAACCAGTCTTTCTGGTTCCCCGTTTTCACGGGGATGACATTAAGAAATATCAGTTTAGAGTTTAGAGCTTAGTATTTAGGATTTTATTGCCGTGGATTTGCAAAAGTACAAATCAAATCAAAAAACGGCCTATCTTGCCGAAAGTCTTGAGCGACTCCTGCAGGAGGAAGAAGAGATAGAGGCGATGCGGAAGGCCGATCCGACGCTTTCCGAGCTCGCGAAGAAAGAGCTCGCTGACCTTGCGGCTCAGAAAAAGGCGCTTCACGCTCAGATGGAAGGACTCCTCAAAGAGGCCGAGGAAGAGGAGGCGTTTCCAAACGAACTCGTGCTTGAGGTTCGCGCCGGAGTCGGAGGAAACGAGGCGGCGCTTTTTGCGCGCAAGATTGCCGACATGTACCGCGCCTACACACAGAGACAAGGCTGGACGTTCCTTACCCTTGATGAATCGTCTACCTCCATCGGCGGATACAAAGAAGCGTCATTTGAGATAACCGGAAAGGACGCGTACAAGGCGCTCCGGTTTGAAACCGGCGTGCATCGGGTTCAGCGCGTGCCGGATACCGAAAAGTCCGGCCGCGTTCACACCTCAACTGCCTCTGTGGCAATTTTGCCGATACGCAAAAAGACAAGCGTCGTGATTCCGCCCTCCGATATCGAGGTTGAGTTTTCTCGCGCGGGAGGGAAGGGGGGACAGAACGTGAACAAAGTAGAAACCGCCGTGCGGCTCACACATAAGCCAACCGGACTCGTCGTGCGCTGTATCGCCGAGCGAAGCCAGGGACGAAACCGCGAGAAGGCGATGGGAATTCTTGTCTCAAAACTTGAACGGCTGAAGGAGGAAGAAGAAGCTAGAAAATACGCCGGGGCTCGCCAGCAGCAAATCGGCACGGGGGACCGCTCCGAGAAAATTCGCACCTACAACATTTTGCAAGATCGGATCACTGACCATCGCATCAAAGAGTCGTGGCACAATATACCCGATATTTTTGCGGGAAACCTTAACCCCATTGTGGAAGCGCTTGAAGGAGCCGATTCTGAGATACGAAAAGAATGACGGGTGCTTAGAACTCATTTCAAAACCCTACCATGGCACATTATAGGAAACCATTTCGGCACGTCCCCTCGTGGTATTCGGTAAAAAACGGCTTATCCTCGGTCGGAGTACGCGTGTACATCTCCCTCGTCTGCGCCCTTTTTTCCTCGAATACCACGAATCTTTGCCCGCCCGAACGAGCCGACTCGTTCGGCTCGGGCGGGGATTGCGATAGGGTTTTGAAATGAGTTCTAGAGTTCCTGTTCCAGTTACCTGTTACCAGTTCCAGTTACTCTAGTATGGAATCTTGCACTCCTCAAAGCAGTGCGCCTTTCGGTTGAGTTGATAAATGCACTCGCGGCCGAGCCGCTCGCAGTCAACTGCTGATACGGAACGCAACACTTGAAGATGGTGGGTGACAGTCGGTTGGCGAAGGTTTAGGCGCCTCGTAAGTTCTCCGACGGCCATACCGTCGGGTTCTTTCCCGAGGATGCACACGATTTTATAGCGGTTCCGCTCGCCGACCACCTTAAAACAGTCGGGGCACAGCTCCTCCTCGCTTGACATCGTCTGCGGAACCCACGCCGGACGCGGATACGTGCGCTCTTGCGCACGCGCTTTTTTTGTTTCGTGGCCGGTTTTCCCCAGGTTTTTTTCACTCATAGACGAGTATCTATATTACACTGTACATACTATTATCAAATACTATCACACCGCGCCATGAAAAAGGATGTCGGCAGAGACGCTCCGCCAAAACTTACCACCATTGTAAAGCGAGACGGTTCAGTGGTTCCGTTTGACGCGCGGAAGATTATTCACGCCGTGGAAAAGGCCATGCACGCCGCAAGCGAGTTTAAAAGCGGCGCGCCCGAGAAAGTCGCCGAGGCCGTCGTTGGAAAATTGTCCGGCAGGAGAGAGAGCGAACAGGCGTTTGTTCCGACGGTAGAGGGGGTGCAGGATTTGGTTGAGTCGGAGCTGATGCTCCATAAGTTTCCCGCGGCGGCAAAGGCCTACATCCTCTACCGCGCGAACCGCACCCGAGAGCGGGAGGAGCGGGGAGACGTGCCGCTTAAAGTGCGCGCGCTTGCCGCCGAAAGTAAAAAGTATTTTGAAGGAAATTCGCTCGGCGAGTTCGTGTATCTTCGCAGTTACTCGCGCTGGATTGAAAGCGAGGGCAGGCGCGAGACATGGGTGGAAACCGGTGACCGGTACATGGCGTTCATGAGGGAGAATCTCGGCGGGAAGCTTGACGACGCGGAATATGCCGAAGTGCGAGAGGCGATTCTCCGGCAGGAAGTGATGCCCTCCATGCGGCTCATGCAGTTTGCGGGAGAGCCTGCGCGGCGGTGCAACACGTGCGCGTATAACTGCACGTTCATCGCGCCGACCAAGCTCGAAGACTTCGCGGAAATCATGTATCTCTCGATGCAAGGATGCGGTGTCGGGTTTACAGTGGAGAGTCAGAACATTGAGCAACTGCCGCAGATACAAAAGCAAACAAAAAAGAAACTGCCAACGCATACAATCGCAGATTCCAAGGAAGATTGGTGCGATGCGCTGACGCTCGGTCTCAAGACCTGGTACTCGGGTCGCGACATTCCGTTTGATTACTCCCAAATCCGGCCAGCCGGTTCGCGCCTTAAGACCATGGGCGGGAAAGCTTCCGGTCCCGAGCCGCTTCGCTCGCTTTTGGAGTTTGCGCGAGAGAGGATTCTTCGCAGGCAAGGCAGGCGCCTTCGCGGCATTGACGCGCACGACATCATCTGCAAAATCGGCGAGTGCGTGGTCGCAGGCGGCGTGCGGCGAACCGCGATGATCAGTCTCTCGGATTTGGACGATACCGACCTTCGCGACGCCAAAAAGGGCCAGTTTTTCCTCACCGAGCCCTACCGTTCCGTCGCCAACAACTCCGCCGTCTATGAATCCAAACCTTCCAACACCGAACTCATTGAAGAATGGACGGCGCTCATGAAAAGCGGCTCCGGCGAGCGAGGCATTTTTAATCGCGGCGCGCTCGCGAACACGCTTCCTCGTCGGCGCATTGCCTACTTCAAAAAGCGCGGCTTTATAGGCGAGGACGGCGTAGTCACTGGCCCTATCGGCACGAATCCGTGCGTGACTGCCGATACATGGGTCCACACGGAAAGCGGGGCGCGGCAGGTGCGTAACCTTGTGGGCGCGCCATTCGTCGCCCTTGTGAATGGCAGACCCCATGCCTCCGATGGATTCTTTGAGACTGGAACGAAACCCATCTTTGAGGTTCGCGCGGACCGCGGGTTCTTCTTTACGGCCACGGCTAATCATCGCGTACTCACGGTTTCTTATCAAAGTCGCAAGATACGGCGAACTGGATGGAAACAAGTTGGCGACCTTGCCGTTGGCGATAGAATCGTTCTTCATGACCACCGTGGCGCAAGCTGGAATGGACGCGGCAACCACCGTGAGGGCTGGCTTCTCGGAAGTCTGCTCGGAGACGGTAACGTTGAAAAAAACGGCACGGTTCATCTTGATTACTGGGGAGCGCATCGGGAAACTATGTTGCGCCACGCGGTTCGACTGATTCATGAGACCGTCAGCGCACGCGCTGATGCTGTGGGGCACAGCGCAAAAACTGGTTATGCCCGCGCCAGTTCTGTGGGTCTTGGGACCTTCGCGCGCTCATTCGGCATGCGTTATGATCACAAGGTGGTCACTGACGATATAGAAGAAAGCTCTTCGAATTTCTATGAAGGTTTTTTGCAAGGATGGTTCGATGCCGACGGTTCAATTCAGGGTACGCAGAGAAAAGGCGTATCAATAAGGCTCTCATCGAGTACTCTATCATCGCTCGTTCGTGCCCAACGTATGCTTGCTCGGCTTGGCATTATAGGCACCTTATACACCAATCGCCGCTTGCCGAATGGCCGTGGCGGACTTGCAGAATATTTTTGTGAGGCGCAACACGAGCTTGTCATCTCAAATGATAACGTGATGACGTTCGCAGTGCGCATTGGGTTCGTTGATCCTGAAAAACGCGCACGCTTGTTCAAGGCGTTGGGGGCATACAGGCGCGCATATAACCGCGAACGCTTTTCCGTGCCCATCTCATCCATCACGCCCATGGGTGAGCAGCCAGTATACGACTGTTCAGTGCCCGGACCGCACGCATTTGATGGCAACGGCATATATCTTCACAATTGCGGCGAGATTTTATTGCAATCAAAGCAATTTTGTAATCTTTCCGAAGTCATTGCGCGCGCAGGAGACACGCATGAGACGCTCATCCGCAAGACGCGGCTTGCCGCGCTGTTGGGGACCTATCAATCAACGCTCACTAACTTCACATACATTTCAAAAGACTGGAAGAAGCATTGCGATGAAGAACGACTGCTCGGTGTTTCCATAACGGGGCAGTGGGATAGTGACGCGGTGCGAAAGCCCGAAATTCTTCGCGCCATGCGCGATATGGCGGTGAAGACGAACGCCGCGTACGCCAAACGCTTCGGCATCAAGCCTTCGCTCGCCGTCACGGCGGTAAAGCCTTCGGGTACGGTTTCCCAAACATTCAACTGCGCATCCGGCATTCATCCGCGCCATGCGAAGTACTACATCCGGCGCGTGCGCATCAGCGCCACCGACTCGCTTTTCAAGATGCTCAAGGACCAAGGAGTGCCGCACTATCCGGAGGTCGGGCAGTCGCCTGAAGGAGCAAGCACCTTTGTGTTGGAATTTCCCGTGGAGGCGCCGGGCGGCTCGGTCTTCAAGGACGACCTCACCGCGCTCGAGCAGCTTGAATACTGGAAAGTGGTGAAGCTCAACTACACGGAGCATAATCCGTCGGCGACCATTTCGGTCGGGGAAGACGAATGGATCGGCGTCGTGGACTGGATACAGAAAAACTGGGACATCATCGGCGGACTCTCGTTCCTGCCGCGCTTTGACCACGTCTACCGCCTTGCGCCGTATGAGACCATAAACAAACAACGCTATGATGAGCTTCTCGCGAGTTTTCCCGCGATTGATTACGGCAAGCTCGTTACCTATGAGCGCACCGATGAAACTGAGCAGAAAAAAGAACTCGCCTGCGTCGGCGGGGTTTGTGACATTGATATGTTGGTTCCCGAAGCGAAGGCCGCCGTGTCTAATTAACCTTTAACCTTTAACCTTTAACCTTTAACCTTTAACTGTGAGCGGCATGCTTTACACGCGCAAGGGAGACAGCGGAACATCGGGACTCTATTGCACGACAGAGCGTTTTTCCAAATGCGACGCCGTGTATGAGGCGCTTGGGGCGCTTGATGAACTCAATTCTCTTCTGGGCATCTGCCGCGCGTCCGTTCCTCGAAAGAAACACGCCATTAGTATCGCCCGTGAAATCAAGACTGTGCAGGAATGCCTGTTTATCATTCAGGCGGAGCTTGCGGGGGCGCTGAAATCCCTTTTACCGGTGCATGTGAAGAGGCTTGAGCGCGTCATCGGCCGGATTGAGGAGTTAATGCGCGCTCCGCACGCCTTTGTCATTCCGGGCGCGACCAGAATGTCGGCGTTGCTTGACTACGCTCGAGCCATGTCAAGAAGAGCGGAACGAAGCGTTCTCTCCGTTCACACAACGAGAAACCTTTCTCCTCACACGCTTGCATATTTAAATCGCCTTTCAAGTTTGCTGTACGCGCTTGCGCGTTATGTTGCGGAGGCGGAAGGAAAGAGTGAGCTGTCTCCGTCCTACTAACTTCGCCTGCGCTCAAATTGACAGGCAGATGTTTCCATTTTGGGCTTCGCTATCCACTTGTGATGCATAGATACTCATCTATATAATCTACGTCACGATTGCTTGTGGAAGTCGGGTGAAATCCCCGCACTGTGCCGCAACGGTAATCCCCGCGAGATGTGCTTGCGAGGTAGTCCGGTCTTCAAGTAGTCAACCGCCCCGCGGCGGAATCCCGAGCAGGAGAAGTGGCGCATACGCCGTTTTTGGGAGACTCTGCTCGGCCGCAGAGTTATTTTTTATTCATCGCGAATTACAAAACTCTTTCCTCAGCACGTGATTTTTGGGAACCGCCGTAAAATCCTACTGGATTTTCGGCTCCCTCTCGCGCCGTCGCGCTGCGAGAGTTCCCAAAAATCACGTGCTGAGGAAGCTTCGTAATTCATGGTTGTTCAAGAGTTCATTTTTGCCACTATGATACGGCGTTTACTTGTCCTATGTCTGTTGTGCACCGTTCTCGCGTTTCCCGCCCGACCTGTTTTCGCCGAAGAGATCTCGGCGGATGGCCCCGCGACTCCGCCAACCCCGGTGCGCGCCGTTTCTGTAAAGGTTCGTAGCGGCGCGGCAGTCATTTGGAGCGGCAGCGTGTCTGTCCCAGACTCCGATACTGCGACCACAACCCTTTCCGCAAGCGACGGCGCGCGCTCTGACATTCCGGCTTCAAGCGCGCTTGGGGCGCTTGCCGCCGCCGACGCCATCGCGCCCGAGTTCTCAATCTCCAACCTGCAGTACTTCAGTTCGTTCGGGTCGTTTTATGTGAAGTGCGTTACATACACGATTGAACAGTGCGACAACTGGCAGTATGCCGTTGGGGCGGCCTACCCGTCGCTTGGCATGGACAAGTTTCTCATGCGCGCCGGCGATACGCTCTTTGTGTATTTCGGCTCGCCGCGCCGAACGACGCTCGCGACGTCAACCGTTTTTGTCGGGGAGTCTTTTACGGCAACTGCCGAGAACTATGTTCCCTCGTCCGATTCTTACGCGCCTGCCGTGGGCGTAACCATTAGCGTAACGCAGGCGAATCCCGACGACCCGTACACGCCGCTCGTTATCGCGACCTCCACGGCGGATGCGGCTGGGTCCGCAACATTTACGCTTTCAAAAGCTGGCGCGTACGCAGTCGGGATTGCCGAGGATTACTACTACCCGAGCATCTCACTTGTAATTGAGGAGGCGCCGGCGGGGGCGACGACGACTACCACCGTGCCAACCGCAGGCCAAGGCGGGCCGTCGCGAGGCGGACACAGAAGCGAAGGCGAGCGGGGAGACGGCTCCCTTAACATACCGGCCGCATTGTCGTTCCTTACCATAAACCAAAACGCTGACGGCTCGTTTTCAACACCGCTTCTTTCCGATTGGGCGGCGCTCGCCTTTGCCGCAACACCGGAGGAAGAGTACGGCGAGACGATGCTGCAGCGCTATCTTATGAGCGCTCCTTTCTTGCCGGGAAGCGCGACCGACTATGAGCGGCGCGCGATGGCGCTCATGGCGCTTAAGACAAATCCCTATTCCGGCACCAAAACCGACTATATAAACAAGCTCCTCTCGCACTTTGACGGCTCGCAATTCGGCGACGCGGCTCTTGTGAACGACGACATCTTCGCGCTCATCACGCTTCTTCGCGTTGGCTTTGGAGCGGGCGATGAGCCGGTGAAGAGTGCGGCTGCCTTTATCCTCGGGAGACAGCGCGACGACGGTTCATGGGAAGGGAATGTTGACCTCACGGCGGCGGCCATTCAGGCACTTATGCCGCTCGCAAGCGAGAGCACTGTTTCCGCCGCGCTTTCCCGCGCGCGCGAGTATCTCCGCAAAATGCAGGAGGATGACGGCGGTTTCGGGAACAGTTTTTCAACAAGCTGGGCGTTGCAGGCTATCACCATAAACGGCGATGATCCATCCTCCTGGCAGTCGGCTCAAGGGAACAGTCCGCGGGAGTATCTTGCGTCTCTCCAGTTTCCCGACGGCGGATGGGAAGCGCCTTCAAGCGATATGCACACGCGCGTTTGGGCGACGACGTATGCTATTCCCGCCGCGCTCGGGAAATCGTGGCCCTCACTCCTCGCTTCGTTTGAAAAACCGGCTGGCACTTCTGTTGTTAGCGGAACAAACGCATTCGTTTCCGCATCGTCTTCGGCCGAAGCAGTACCGGCAGTATTTGCGACATCGGCGCCTGTAGTCTTGCCGGACGCGTCCACGACAACGGTAAGCGACGTCGCCGTGTCCGCATCCTCTTCGCCCGCGGCGGCAAGCACGTCTCTCTCTTTCATTCCGGCATCCGCTACGCCCCATCTTCCAACAACCGCGCCGAAGGTTATTCCTTCGCCGGAGGCCGTCTCTTCCGGTGCCGCTCCGCGCGAAAACGCATCTGTGGCGAGCGCGGTTCCGTTGTCATCGCGCACGGCGGAACAAGCGCCGGAACAAAGCGGCGCGCCTCTTCTGACGGAGATTGCGGAAGTGAGGCGCGCAAACGCGGCTGCCGCCGTTGCCGCGGCGGATTCCTCCGGAATTACTCGCTTTGTGACGCGCTTCATGGGTTGGTTTGAGCGCGCCCTTTCTTCGCTTTTGACGCTTCTTTTCTGATGTACGTTACGATTTCAGACAAAATGATATGATGTACCTCATGGATTCAAAACGGCGATGGTTTATCATCGGCTTCGTCCTCTGCGCTCTTGCGCTTGCCGTGGGAGCCATTCTATACACAGGCAGCACGGGCGCATCGGGCGAGGCCATTTCCCAAACGGAAAGCGTGGAGGGCACCGTCTTGCTTACAATTGAAGGTTTGTATGAGGGAAAGCCAATTTCAGTAGCTTCCGGCGAGACCGTGCTTCGCGTCTTGCAGAAACTTCACGCCGAGGACGAGCGGCTCATGCTTCGCACAAAGGAGTATTCGGGACTGGGGACGCTAGTTTTAGGAATGTACGGGCGGGAGAACGGCACGGACGATAAATACTGGCAGTACGAAGTGAACGGCGTCATGCCGCAGGTCGGGGCAGGGGCGTATAATCTAAAGGACGGAGATGTGGTGGAGTGGTATTTTAGGCCGTCCTCATTTTGACAGATAATGCGAATCAACGAATAAATACGAATAAGAATTTTGCGCGTTCCGCGCTTAGAACCCATCTCAATCACCTGCCATGCAAAAACGAACCATAATCTTCTCCGCACTTTTGCTTCTCGCGTTTGGCGTAGCTGCCCGTCTTTTTCCGCACCTCCCAAACGCGACGCCCATAACCGCGATTGCATTTGCGGGAAGTTTCTATCTGGGTCGGCGATGGGTTGTCATCCTTCCAATTCTTGCCCTGTTTCTCTCCGACCTTGTCATCGGTTTTTATGATTGGAGAATAATGACAAGCGTGTACGGTTCGTTTGCCATTATCGGATGGTGGAGCAATTTCAGCAGGGGGCGCAAGGGGGTCGTGCCCGTTTCCTTTTCGATTCTTGCGTCATCGCTTTTTTTCTTTCTCACGACCAATGGCGCCGTATGGCTGTTTTCGCCGTGGTACGAGAAAAGCGTCTCCGGCCTTTTGTACGCCTATGAACTCGGCATCCCGTTCTTCCGCAACATGCTTGCCGGCGATCTCATCTACAGTGCGGTTCTCTTTGGGGTGTTTGAGGCGGTGCGACGGGTGGTTTTACGAAGTACGGATACGTACGAATATACGGATGCAACATCTCTGCTCCGTAAACCCGCCCTGTTGCGTCCCACGGAAACTTCTGTTACACTTTTGCACCATGGATAAGAGAGAACAAGCGGCAGGCGACCCGGTAGTCAGCGCCCTTTTTTCGGTAGGGGCGCATTTCGGCTATCGCCGTTCAAAACGCCATCCGACGGCGGTGCCGTTCATTTTTGGCGCGAAGAATGGCGTTGAGATTTTTGACCTTGAACTCGTCAAGCCGGCGCTTCAGAAGGCGGAAGAATTTATCAAGCATCTCGCGCAGTCCGGGAAGACGCTCCTCTTTGTGGGAGGCAAACGCGAAGCGAGCGAGGCAATACAGGCCGGAGCAAAGAAGCTCGGCATGCCCGCGGTTTTCGGGCGATGGGTAGGGGGCACGCTCACGAATTTCGCAAACATCCGCGGCCGCGTTGATAGGATGCTTGACCTTATCTCCAAACGCGAAAAAGGAGAGCTTGCGAAATACACCAAGAAGGAGCGTCTGCTGATTGACCGCGACGTTGCCCGGCTTGAAACGCTTTTCGGAGGGCTTGTTCCTTTGAAGGCCCTGCCGAGCGCGCTCTTCGTCATTGACCCGGGGAAAGAGCACACCGCCGTAACCGAGGCAAGGAAAGAGGGAATACCCGTCATCGCGCTTGCAAGTTCAGATTGTGATTTTTCCAGCATTGATTACCCAATTCCCGGAAATGATGCGTCACGGCAGAGCATCGCGTTCTTTGTTGACCGCGCTGTCGCGGCGTATGAAGAAGGAAAAGAAATTCAAAATGCAAATCTCAAAAATCAAAATGACAGTCAAAATGTAAAATAGGGAATGTTAATGTCTGATTTGTCATTTTACATTTTGATTTTTGAATTTTAATTTTCCATGGTTACCACCGAGCAAATAAAAGCGCTTCGCGACGAGACCGGCGTTTCCGTCATGCTCTGCCGGAAGGCGCTTGAAGAAGCGAAAGGAGACTTTGAAAAAGCCAAGGTGATTTTGCAGAGAAAGGGTGCGGACGCCGCCGCGAAGAAGATGGGTCGGACGCTTGGAGCCGGAACCGTGGCCGCCTACATTCACCACAGCGGCTCTGTGGGGGTTCTTGTCGAGCTCTCCTCTGAAACCGATTTCGTGTCGGGGAACGAGGAGTTCAAAACGCTTGCCCGCGACATCGCCATGCATGTTGCGGCCGCGAAGCCGGAATTTTTGAAGCGCGAAGACGTAACGGAAGAAACGCTGTCTCGCGCGAAGGAGGTGCTTTTAAAAGAAGTGGAAGGGAAACCCAAAGCGATGCAGGAAAAAATCCTTGAGGGCAAGCTCAATTCTTTTTTTGCCGAGAAGATTCTCTTGGAGCAGCCGTTTGTCAAAAATCCCGACCAGACGGTTCGTTCGCTTATTGAAAACGCCATTCAGAGGTTCGGAGAGAAGATTGAAATAAGCCGCTTCACCCGGTTCTCGGTAAATGACAGGCCCTAAAAACATATGCTCTCCTTCTCTGTGTTTGCCGTTTCTCTCTTTGGGCTTGCAGCTATTGCGGGGTGCAAGATACTTGAACTTGGCGGAAAAGTGCGGACGCCGCTTACCCTGCTTCGCCGTGTAGGCGACCCGATGCTTACGGAGGGCTGGGCCAAATATCGCGCGCAGGCAAGGGAGGCGATACGCTTCGGCTTTCGCGCTTCCGTTCTCTCGGTAGCCGCGACCGCGCGCAAAGCCGAGATTGCATTCTACGCGACCGTGCACGCCATCGCCGCGCGCCTCAACCGCTACCTTCGCGCGCGCCGTCTCCATAAGCGAATCGGAGGTGAAGTGTCGGCGCATCTTAAAACCGTACTTGAGAAGACTCAAAAGAATACGGAACCGCCGAGCGCCGTGTAACCTGTTTTGACAGGTCTCAACGCTTTCTATACTCTGTTAAAGGCTGCCACCTTAGCTCAGTTGGCTAGAGCAGCCGTTTTGTAAACGGCAGGTCCCCAGTTCGAATCTGGGAGGTGGCTAAAGAGTAAGCGTTTTATGGTAGATACGCTTAACGAATGGCGCATGCGAATGTGGGACACCCAGTCTACGACTATTCCACTGCGCTTGTGCGCAGGGTTATTCGGTGCAGGGAGGCAGGTCTCTCGCCCCCTGCGGTGAGCTTGTCGAATCCGCTGCGGTGCCGCTCTTAATCTTCACATAATTCTCGATTTTCTGGTAAAGTTGTGCTCATGCGCAGATACATTGAAATCAAGAGCCCCTTGGAGGAAGAGGTCAGAAAAAGACTGGAAGTCAGGAATGATTTTAAGAGTCTGCGGATTAAGAAACTCTTGAATCTTCCCGACCTCACCAGAAAACCGAATTCGCCGGTGAAGTTTTTGGTGGACGCTATTCTTAGTTTGCCGCGCTTTAAGGACTTTGACATCGTTGATTTTCCCAGAATCGTAACGCTTGAGGAAAACTTTGACCTTCTCAATACGCCGAAAGACCACCCCAGCCGCCGCGAAACCGACACATTTTATGTTGATGAAAACCACGTCCTCCGAACGCAGATGACCGACATGTGGTCTTTCTATCTTAAGGATAGGGAAGTCTTGAAGAGAGTGGAGAGCGAAGGCGAGGTGAAGGCTCTCTCGTACGGCATCGTGTACCGGAAGGATGAAATTGATAGGAATCATTATCCGGCATTTCATCAGATAGACGGTCTCTACGTGTGCAAGAGGTTGAAGAAAGTCATTACGGAGGATGATTTGAAGGAGGTGCAGATAGAGCTCGCGAAAAGCATTTTCGGCAATGAGATTGAGTACAAATTTTTGGTTGATACGTTTCCCTTCACAGACCCTTCGGTTGAGATGGACATTAAGTTTAACAATGAATGGCTCGAGGTGAACGGCGCTGGTTTGGTGCACCCCCAAGTGCTTCGGAATTTCGGACTTGACCCGGCAACCTACAACGGGTGGGCGTTTGGCTTCGGAGACAGATTGGCGATGATAAAGATGGGAATCAACGATATTCGGGTCCTCTGGTCGGAAGACCCGCGAATCACGAAACAGTTCAGGGATATTGATTCAAAGTACACGCCGGTCAGCAAGTTCCCGCCGGTCGTTCGCGACATTTCTTTTATCGTCGGAAAGGATATGAAGCTCAACAATTACTATGAGATTGTTCGGGACATTGCGGGCAACCTGATTGAGGAAGTGAAAATGACCGACACCTACGAAGACGCGAAAAAATTCGGGGCGGACAAGGTGAGTTACACTTTTCGTATCGTGTACCGCTCTCCCGAGCGGACCCTCACCAACAAAGAAGTCAATGCCATTCACGACGCAATTCAGCAAAAAACCATTTCTCTACTCGGTGCCGTGGTGAGATAACTCCTGCCCGATTCCGTCAGGTTGAACTTTACTGTGTCGGAAAAGAGAGGGAGGCGAGGCGACAATAAAAGCGGTATTGACCCCGGGGCAAGCCCCGGCTTTAAGGAACTCGCTTTGCTCGTACTTCGCGCGGCAGAGCCGCGCGGTATTGACACCCTTATATTTCGTCTTCGCTCGGACGCCATGCAAACTAGGAAGTTTGCGCGGCGCTCCTCGCTAGCCGAAAT
>CAYHPP010000002.1:0-13809 GCA_964358745.1 uncultured Candidatus Saccharibacteria bacterium
AAAAACCGCAACCAACGGAGGCTGCAGTTTTTGCTTCTTCTACTTGCTATCTTCTACCGTCTACCTTCTACTCGCTATCCACTATTTGATTTCTATCCCCATTGAACGCGCACTGCCTTCAAGAATCTTCATCGCTCCCTCCACGCTGTTCGCGTTAAGGTCCTTGATCTTTTTCTCCGCGAGTTCGCGGAGTTTCGCCTTGCTTAAAGAACCCGCTTTTTGCGCGGGAGGTTTGCCGGAGCCTTTTGGAACCCCGACGGCCTTGAGCAACAGGTCGGTGGCCGGTGGAGCTTTGAACATAAGATCAAAGGTGCGGTCTTCATAGATGGAGACGACGACCGGCACAAGTTCTCCTTTCATCTTTTGCGTACCGTCATTGAAGCGCTTGACGAATTCCCCAATGTTAACCTTCGCCTGTCCGAGCGCGGGGCCAATCGGCGGGGCGGGATTCGCCGCACCACCCATGATTGTCAGTTTTAGTTTTCGTACTGCTTTCTTCGCCATAAATATGTGATGCTAATCTACGAATCGTATGCGAATGCTGCTAAAAAATACGAATGCGGAAATTAGTATTTTTTCGTTGCATTAGCACCTCATTCGTTGTTTCGTATCATGTTATATCTTTTTGACTTGCAAAAAATCTAACTCAACTGGCGTTTCTCTCCCGAACATGGATACCAAGACTTTTACCTTCCCCCGCTCCGTATCAACCCCCCCGACTTTGCCTTCAAGGTCTTTGAACGGGCCATCAGTGATGACGACTGCATCATCCGATTCAAGCTCAATATTGTGCACCACCTTATCAGATTGCATTCGTTTGAACAAATCCTCCACCTCCGCTTTCTGGAGCGGCACGGGAAACACGCCCGACCCGACGAAGCCGGTAACGCGCGGGGTGTTCCTTACCACATACCAGGAATCATCGGTGACCACCATATCAACCAGCACGTAGCCGGGGTAGATTTTTTCCTCTTCCTCTATGCGCTTGCCGCCCTTAATCTTTATCTTCTTTTCGGTCGGGACAACCACAGCAAAAATCTTGTCCTCCATGCCGAGGGACTCAATGCGCTGTTTCAGATTGCGCGCGACGGCATTCTCATACCCCGCATAGGTATGAATCGCGTACCAGTTCCGGCCTTCTTGTATCTTCTGCTTTGACATATTGTGATACTAATCTGCGAATACATGCTAATGCAACGAAAAAATACTAATAGGAGAAGATAGGGAGATTAGTATTTTTTCGTTGCATTAGTATCTTCATTCGTTGTTTCGTATCAGAGTATTAGTTTGAGCAGTGTCGTGAACACATAATCAAACGCGCCTAGATATGCCGCGGTGATGAGCGAAATGGCGATAACGACGACCGTGTAGAGAATGGCCTGCTTCCTCGTCGGCCACGCCACATGCTTGAACTCCGCCCGGGTTTCTTTGATGTATTCAACGATACGCATAGCGTTTAGCGTGTCGCGTGTAGTTGGGAACGCCCATTGACCCAAATACACACTGCACGCTTATGTTCCTTACCAAAAAACCCCTCGCGGGGCTGGATACAGATAACATACTCCAACGCCTCCCAGATGTCAACAAAAATGCTTTTTACAGAAGAACGAGGATAGTTCCTTGAGCGGGACTTGCGAGCGCGGCTGGCGCGAACACGAGGAATTTTTCAGCAGAAAAATATCCGTACCCGTTCAAAGAAGCTATCCGAGAGTTATTTCACTTCATAGGTAATCGTCACGTTGGAGATGATTTTATCCTCGCCGACCGGAATCTCGGGCGCCACCGCGCCATCGCCTCCGCGCCCATATGCCTCGGCCGCCATCACCTTGCCGTAGACCGGATAATATCCGCCTTCGCTGTAGCTTATGATCCGCACGAGCCGTACTCCGAGGGACTTTGCGAGCTTGGCCGCTTCTTCACGAGCTTCTTTGATTGCCTTGTCGCGCGCTTCTTTTACGAGTTCATCGCGCTTATCAAAATCAAATGTGAGACCGGAAATGTCCGTCGCCCCGAGTTCCCCGATGCCGGCGAGAAGTTTCCCCGCATCGCCGAGTTTCCGCACCTTGACCGCCACCGACTGCGTAACGACATAGGCCGCCAACCTCTGCTTCCCCTCGGAATACACTGGCGGATATGGATAGATTGCAGGAGACATGGCCCTTACTTCCGTCCCGTATTCATAGCGCGGATAAATGTTGTAGCCGGAGGTAGTGATGTCCTTTCCGGCCACTCCGTTTTTCTTCAAATAATCAAGAATGGCGTTCACCTTCTTCGCTGACTCGGTTTGCGCATCGCTCACCACAAGCGACTCCTCGGTAACGCTGAAAGAAAAGGTCGCGACATCGGGAATGCCGACGACTTCGCCTTTCCCCGAAACATTGATCTGGCTCGGTGATGACGGATAGGAGCCGATGTAGCGATATGACTTAAACTCCCCGATCGTCTCCGCCAGCAAAAAGAGCGAGAGGAGTCCGAGCGTGATGACAATGCTTTTTCTTATTTTTGGGTCTTCTAACATATTGTTGTGATGCTAATCTACTAATGCATGCGAATACAACGAAAAAATACGAATGCAGTAACACTTCCCATTAGTATGTTTTCGTTGCATTCGTACTCATTCGTTTTTTCGTATCATACCATGCCTCCACTAAGTTCTCAAACAACGCCGCGACGGTCATCGGCCCGACTCCCCCGGGAACCGGGGAAATCGCCGCAACCTTGTCTTTGATGCGTTCAAAATCAACGTCCCCGACCAATTTCTTCTTCGGAACTTCCTCCTCCAACCGCTCTTCTCCCTTGTCGGTAACCGCAGTAATGCCGACATCTACGATTGTTTGCGTCTTGTCGCTGCGAACGTATGCGTCATTAACAAGCTTCGGCTTTCCGGTGGCAACGATGATAATGTCGCTCGCCCGCGTCACTGCGGAAACATTCGGCGTTTGACTGTGACAGACCGTAACGAGCGCCCCCTTCTTTTTGAGAAGCAGCGCTGTGGGTGCGCCGACAAGTCTGGAACGCCCCAACACGGCGGCTTTTTTACCCGCTATCGGAACGCGATAGTGTTCTAAGAGTTCAACAATGCCGCGCGCCGTCGCAGGAACAAAGCGCGGCCTTCCTTCCCTGAAAAGTTCCTCGTTCGCGCGCGTGAGCCCGTCACTGTCTTTCTCCGGAGCAACGGCGTTGATGATACTCTCTGGAGATAGCGCCTGGGGAAGCGGAAGTTGTACGATGATGCCATGGACCTCCCGGTCGGCGTTAAGCTCTTTTATCTGTGCGATAAGCTTCTCCTCGGAAACAGTCTCGGGAACCAAAAGGTGGCCCACAATGACGCCTATTTTTTCTCCAAACTTCTTTTTCTGCGCGATGTATGCCGAACTCTCCTTGTTCTCGCCAACCTGCAAAATGACGAGCTTAGGCCTCGGAGAAAACGCCTCGACTTTTCGTCGAAGCATTTTTGCAATCTCGTCTCTTACCTTTTTCCCGTCCAGTATGAACATAGGCGCTAGGAAACTAGGCGCTAGGCT
The DNA here is from genome assembly GCA_964358745.1 of uncultured Candidatus Saccharibacteria bacterium. Classification (GTDB taxonomy): domain Bacteria; phylum Patescibacteriota; class Minisyncoccia; order Phycocordibacterales; family UBA10002; genus UBA10002. The sequence goes on from CAYHPP010000002.1 coordinate 3,525, forward strand.
CTAGGGCAGAGAGAGTTGATTCCCCAGCGCCTAGTGCAATCAGGCCTAGTGCCTCTTCTAGTTGAACGTCGCTTCCATCGCCCCGAGCGGCAACTTCTCGGGCCCTTTATTACGGTACCGCGTGATGAAGTCTTGAATGCGGCCTTCTGGAAACTCCCCATTTTCAAGATTGAACGCGTCAACCCGTTCCCACGCGACGAGCGCGATGTCGGTATCATTCGCCTCGCGAGGACTGATAAGTACTCTCGAAAAAGCGAATGCCTTAAGTTCGTCCTTCACCGATTGCGGGACGCGTGGATGATAGGTAATCCAAATATCTCCGTGCTCCAAGTTATGAAGGGCGTACCCGTCGTCTATCGGTTCATTATAAAACTGCTTTTTTGCGGTGAGAGCATAGTGCCACCCGCCGGAGGGTGGATTGGAATTGTACGCGGAGTGTGCCGCCCCGACGGGCACGTGCTCCCGATTTTGAGCCGGATAGAAAACGCTCTGGTCAGGGCTTTGCGGGGCCTTACCTTGCACGCCCGCACGTATACCCCACCCGACAAGACCAAGCAGGATAATGATAATGAGTATCCAAACAGATTTATTCATGGATGATACATCGGCTTATTCTTACACGATGTCATATCATATGAGCAAACCGCGCAAAACACAAACCCTTATTTGTACACTCATCTCGACGAAGCCACTAAACTACCCTACCGCCTGAAGGCGGTAGGTTTCCCTACATAGTTGAAGCGCTCCTCCCTCCGTCGCAAGTGTGGTGGGGGGTAATATTTTGGGTCGAAGATCGTATGCGAGCCGTTTCGGTACAGTTGCATGCATAGTAGTATATCGGGTCTTAAAAGGTTCGGCCAAAGCCGAGGGGTTTGCTCCCAAAGGTGGACACTAATTTCCCGATTCTCGGAATCGTTGAGGGTATACCAAGCGGAGAACAATCACAAATTCTCCGGCTGTAAGCCGGTTTTCTTTGTAATGCGTGCAAGCATTCGTGGACCGATTTCTTCGCGGTCGTGGAACGCCCACACATAATCAGGCCAACCCCTTCGGCTCAAGACGAGATGCGAGCCGCTCTGCCGTTTTCTTTGCCAGCCAATCCGAAGCAGTGCGGCAAGCACTCGGCCTCCTTTCATAGAAGGCCAAATACTCATACAGCAAGACTGAACTTAACCGAAGTTATTCCCGAAACTATCTCACCGGATTCCAGCCGCTCCGCAACCACGCGGAGCGCCAGCGCCTCTGCCTTTACCTGCGCTTCTCGACGGCTTTTGCCATAACAAAGCACGCCCGGCAATTCCTGAATCTCGGCAATGAAGCGGCCGTCCATTTCCCGTTCAAACTCAATGGTAAATTGAGTGCTTTTTTTCATGCCATCATAATACCACCTTTTATCCTTTCTTCAAGATTCCCACCACCCCTCTATTTGCGTCTACTTCCACCTCATCGCCGTTTTTGATAATCCGTGTGGCGTCCTTGGTCCCTATAATGCACGGGATGCGAAGTTCCCTCGAGATAATGGCAGCGTGTGATAAAATACCTCCTTCGTCAGTCACTATCGCAACAGCTTTTTTCAGCAGTGGAAGATAATCAGGGTTTGTATGAACGGCGATAATAACGCCCCCGTCCTCAATTTCGAGACTGGCCGGGTCACAATCCAGAGGCACTATTTTCGCTTTTCCCCTCACCAGTCCTGGGTACGCTGAAACTCCCTTGACAGAGCCGGCCCCTACTGATGGGGGTTCAAATACTTCCTTGAACAACTGCGTGATTCCCGCCTTATCGGAAAGTATGTACTCATTTCCTGTCTCAAAAACAAACAGATAAAAACAGTGGCCTTTCCGCTTTTCAATATCCGAAACCAAACCTCTCGGTAGCTTCTCTTTCCGCAGATATTCGCGGGCTTCCGAAACAACGGAGTTCAGAGTAAGTTCGCCGTCAACACCGATCTCCTCCCCGACTTTCTTCGCCGCCGAACTCAAAAACCTCTCTATTTTGGGGTAAAGCGCGCTCACTTCGTTACGCTCCACCCCCATTCTGTTCTCAAGTCGAGAAGAAACTCCGAGGTCGTCGCCGGTCATTCCTCTATACAAGACATTGTACACCCCGAGGCTCCCGTAATAGCGCTCATACACATCCAAAAATCCAAACAGTCCCTCGGCGCTCGCCTTCCGCTTGCTGAAACTCTGAAACTCGTTTCGGGTTTCAACGAACACCGCCATAGCTTTTGAGAGAATGGCGTTGAGCCTTTCCTCGTCTTTAAGGAGTGGGCGAACCTTGCTTGCAATGTCGTCTTGGTTCACCATTGACCAACAAACGTCTCCGAGCCAGATAACGCCAAATGCATTGTAGGTAAATCCTAAAAATTCGGGCAGGTATTTTTTGTATCCGGAAAAAACAGCCGAATAGCCGAGAAGGGATATGTGCCGCCTGATATTCGGCTCAAGTCCATACTGTTTGACTAGCCCCTCCAGCTCTTTTGCAGTACTTTTCTTCATCTAAACGATGTTCAGATTATCCCCTTTTAAGAATCCTCACCACCCCCTTCTCCGCATCAACTTCAACCAAGTCGCCGTCCTTAAGTACTTTCGTCGAAGTTTGTGTACCGATGATGCCGTAAAATTCCAAGTCCTGTGAGAAAACCGCTACTCCAAGAACTGGAGCAAATCAGCGCGATTGAAACCGCTCTCGCGCAAAATGGAAAGCAGCGTTCCTTTCGGGAGGTCGCGATTATGCCGCGGAACAACGGCACGCCGCCGCAATGCGGCGTTATAGAAAATGAAATGACTGCCGGTAGTGTGGTCAAGCGCGAAGCCGCGATGTTTAAGAAATGCTATGACGGTTCGCCCCGAGAGTGAAGGCAGTTTAGACATGACGCAACTCTAAATCAAGTCGTGAGACAAGCGTACCCTCATCAGTTGGTACGGTCTCGCCGTGCTTTTTCAAGCTATGCAGATAGCCAGAGATAGCGTCTCCCGCCATACGCCGCGCCGAGGCAAGCGTCTTTCCAAAGGTCACGCAACCCGGCAAAGCAGGGACGGTTACGGTAAACCCTCCTTCTGGTTCTGGACGGACGATAATTGTGTAGCTATAACGATCCTTCGCAATTTTCATGCCAAGTATTGTATCACAACTTATGCCTTCTTCAAAATCCGCACAATTCCCCGCTGTGCATCCACTTCAACCAAGTCGCCGTCTTTGAGGACCTGCGTGGCAATCTTGGTGCCAATGATACAGGGTTTTTTCATTTCTCGCGCCATAATAGAAGCATGACAAGTGATTCCACCCTCATCTGTAATAAAGGCTGAGGCCTTTTTCATGGCTGGTAAATACCACGGTGTTGTCATTGGTGCAACGAGCACATCCCCCTTTTTGATTTTGGTGAGTTCGGTGCGATTTCGCAGTATTTTTACTTTGCCCGTGCATTTCCCTTTGACTGCACCTTGCCCTTTTAGCTCGTTTCCGGCAAAGGGTAGCTCCTGCTGCCTAAGAAAATATCCCTTCTCTTTGAGTAAGAGTGGCAGCGCATCAATAAGAACTGTTTTGCCGTCAACATAGGCATAACCACTGCTTCTTGATTTTGCAGACATAACATGTCTCTCTGCGTTATTCTTGAATGTCTGCAACTCCGAGGCGGAAAGAAAGGAGGCGAGGCCATCGAGATCTGGATTTCTGACTTCTTCAGTGTGTAAAGCCCGATAATAAACATCAATTATATCGTCAAAGACTGAGGTCTCTTTCCGAATTAATTTCTCGGCAGTTATAAAATCAGCGGGAAATGAAACAAAGGTTAGCTGCTGACTCCATTCCACCGTCCAATATATCAGGATGAGTGTTCCCAATGCTTTGACACTATCCCGGTTCCCACTGAAGAATCTCGAAGTGGCGGTTAACGAGAGAGCATTCTTTCTCTTTTTGATCACCGTCAGCTTCTTGGCGAATGCATTGTGCTGTGCAAGAAGTTCCCAAGCTTTTTCTTTATTTGTCTTTTCTGTAAACCACTCCGCCAGTTTATGAGGCAACACGCTAAAAAAGACTTCTTTTGGGCGCCAACTCTCTACCACACCATGCGAATATATAAATATGGGTGGCGGCCACCATGTTCCTGTGAGATGTGTGAGCCACTGAAATGCCGCGGCCCACAGCTCGACCGCGACAAGAGGTGCATCACGGGTTATTACACGTTCATATGATATTGTCCTCCTTGCGAACGGAGCAACCGTTCTTACAGCAAGCGTCGTGATCGGGCGGGATTGGACTATGTAGAATTTGCCTTTTTCCCCTCGACCATGCTCGGAGCGAGCCAATGCCCACTCGATGTCGCAGGGGAAGCCGTGGTGGGACTCAATGTTGAGAATAAGTTCTGAAAGTTCCAAGATTTGTTCATCGGAGAGTTTTTGTCTACTTCCTTTATTATTTTTAATTTCAGTCCACTCGTTTCCCGTTCCTCCCTCTGCCGTTATTCTGATGTTCTTGAGAACATCAGAATAACGGCGGAAGAGGCCCCGTTTCTGCACCGAAATATTTTTATCAATAATCCGGCGCGGGTTTTTCTCAATGACATAGCTGTCGGGGGTAATCTGGCCCGATACGATCGCTTCGCCAAGCCCAAACCCCGCCTCAATGATGAGTTGGTTTCTGTCCTCGGTTACCGGATGCACCGAGAAGGCAATACCGGATACTTCCGATTCAACCATTTTCTGCACCACGACCGCCACGGAGATTCTTGTCTTGTGTAAATCTTTTTCAAACCGATAAAAAATCGCTCGCGGAGTGAAGAGCGATGCCCAGCACTTTTGAACATTCTGGAGCAAATTTCCTTCGGTTGTGTTTAAGAAACTATCAAGCTGTCCCGCCCACGCCGCCGCCGATGAGTCTTCCGCGGTTGCGGACGAGCGCACTGCAACAAACTTCGCGCCAAGTTTTTTAAACTCGGCTTGTATCGCCGCGGCGATGTCTTTCGGCATTTCCTCGCCAAGAATAAGCGCCTGTATTTCTTCGGACGCACGCTCAACCGTGTGAATTTCTCGGTGATCCACTTTGTGAAGAATGGAATCAATCTCAACATTCAAATCAGTCTCCTCCAAAAACCGCTCAAAAGCGGGAGCGAGCACGACAAATCCGGGCGGAACGTTAATTCCCGCGTTTGTCATCTCCCCGAGCGAGGCGCCCTTCCCTCCGGCAAGGGCGGTGTCACTTCGAGTTATGGTTTTGAAATCCCGGACAACTTTCACAAACGCATCATTGTTTGTGTCTTGTGCATATTGTGCTTTGTTTGGTTCTTTGTGCACTGTGTTTTGTGTTTTACTCAGATTTTCCCCAAAAACACCCTCTCAAGGATGCCGCTTGCAATGATTTCTTGCGGCTTCCCTTCCGCAACCACCGCGCCTTTATCAAGCACATAGGCGCGATTCACGATGTGAAGAAGGGATTGAAGATTGTGCTCCACAACGAAGATGGCGGTTTTATGGCGCTCATTAATTTCTTTTATCTTCGCGAACACCTCCTTAACGATTTTCGGAGCAAGCCCAAGCGAGGGCTCATCCAAAAGAAGAACGGACGGACGCGTTACCAAGGCGCGGGCGATGGCAAGCATCTGCTGCTGTCCACCGGAAAGCGTTGAGGATTTCGCGTGAAGTTTTGTCTTGAGCACGGGGAAAAAGTTGAGCACTTCGTCTATTCTTTCTTGAAGCAATGCGCGATTGCGCACAATGAACCCACCCATCTCAAGATTCTCCCGAACCGTAAGGTGCCTGAACACGCGCCGCCCCTGCGGCACAAACGCAATCCCCTCCGCGACCATTTCGTGCGGGACTGGTTTGATGTGCTTCTCGTGCCAAAGCACTTTGCCGCTGTCAAGCTCCGCGAGCCCAAAAATGGTCTTGAGAATCGTTGACTTCCCCGCCCCGTTCGGCCCCATGAGCGCCACAATTTCCCCCTCATCAAGAGAAACACTCGCGCCGTTTAGCGCCTTCACTCCTCCGTAGTGAACCTCGGCATTCTGAACTTTGAGTAAGACTTCTTTCATAAAATATACTCCTCCTCTTGCTTCTCTTTACCCAAGTAAAGTGGAGCAAGCAAAGAGGGGTCATTCACCCAAATAGGCCTCGATGACGTCCCGTTTAGAAAGCACCTCGCTTGGCTTCCCTTCCGCAAGAAGCTCCCCCGAATCAAGCACGAAGATGTGGTCAGCGAGCTCGCGAATAAGCTCCATGTTGTGCTCCACAAGAATCTGCGTCTTCCCCGCCGAGCGGAGCTCCTGCATGACCGATACTACCACCCTTCGCATTTCGGGGAAAAGCCCGGCGAACGGCTCGTCAAAGAAAATAATCTCCGGATTCATGGCAAGCATGCGCGCGATTTCGAGGAGTTTCCTCTGGCCGTAAGAAAGATTCTTCGCGAGCTCACGCCGCTTTTCCCAAAGTCCGACCCGCGTGAGCACTTCCTCGGCTTTCGCGAGGTGGAGCGCTCCATGTTTCTCAAAAAGCGAACCCCACACGCTTCGCTCGGTAAGAACGACAAGTACGTTATCAGGCACCGGCATCTGCTCAAAGAGCCGCACGTCTTGAAAGGTGCGCGTCAATCCGTATCCCGCCACTTCGTTGCACTTTACTTTGGTAAAGTGCAGCTTCCCCATGATGATGACTTCGCCCGAATCAAACGGCACGAATCCGGTGAGGAGATTGATGAGCGTGCTTTTGCCCGACCCGTTCGGCCCAATTACTCCCGTGATTCTGCCGCGCTCAAACGACAGCGACAGTTTATTCACCGCCTTCACTCCGTCAAAATGTTTGTACAGATGTCGTGTTTCCAAAATTGGCATAATCACAGCAAATCCTAATCTCTAATATCTAAATCCTAAAAAAATCAATGTCATTCTTACAATTTATATTCTCCGACTAGACCCTGCGGTCTATATAACATGAGCACGATAAGCACAACCCCATACACCGCCTGCCGCGTCTGCGCGGCGATGTCTGCGGGAAAACCGACGAAGCGCAAAAACTCGGGAAGCAAGATAAGTACGAGCGCCCCGATGACGGCGCCTCTGTTTGACGCAAGTCCGCCCAAGATGATGGCCGAAAGAATAAAAATGGATTCGTTGATGGTAAAGGTGGAAGGGTCAATGAAGGTGATATAGGCGGCAAAGAGAGAGCCTGCGACGGAAGCGAGCATCGCGCCAATTACAAAAACGGCGAGCTTGAAATGGAGTGTTTGGTATCCGAATACTTGGAGCGCTTCCTCATCTTCGCGAATCGCCTTGAGTGCACGGCCAAATGATGAATTCGTAATAAATCGGGAGAGAAAGAAAACGAGCGCGGCCACTGCCACCGCGAGAAGTAAAAAGGAAAAGTTGCCGCTAAAATCAAAGCCGAAGACTTCCGGCCTCGGAATCCCGGGGATGCCCAATGGTCCGCGCGTCAAGTCTTGCCAGTTGAGAAAGACACTCCAGACAATCATGTTGAAGCCGACCGAGCCAAGCGCTACAAAATCCCCTCGGAAGCGCGAGAGCACCACGCCGATGAGGAGGCTCACGACCCCCGTTATCGCCGCTCCGATAAGGAGCGCGAGGAAAAAGTTCACATCGTAGCGCGTCCCCAAAATGGCGGTCGCATACGCGCCGAGTCCGAAAAACGCGGCGTGCGTGACTGAGAGGATGCCAGTGTATCCCACGGCAAGGTTCAAGGAGAGCGCCAAAATGGAATAGACGGCGACGAGTATGGCGAGATGTATGAGATACTCCATTTTACAAATTCTAAATCCTAATATCTAAATCCTAAACAAATTCGAAACTTAAATATCAAATTACTTACACTTCTCAAGAATCGCTCCAAAAATCTTCATGAGCTCAGTACACTCCTGAATGAGCACCCCCCGAGTGCGCTCAAACTGTTCGTTGCCACCGGCATCCAGCAACCGCAACCAATAAATGGTTTCCTTTGCTTCCTTCCTGCATATCCGTATCTTCATTGCAAAATCTTTCTTACCCAAACACTCATTTGCTTCTATATAATTGGCGCCGATAGAACCGGAAGAGCGTATTACCTGCTTGCCGTCTTCGTGATTACGTGGAGTTTTCGGAAGTTGTCCGGTAAATACACGCACATCCCGTGCGAACCGAAATGTGCGATCTTCTAAATCATAGCGTTTTTTATTGTTTGAGATTTCGGTCATTTGAATTTGTTTATCCTTCGACTGACTCAGGATGGTGAGCGGAGTCGAACCAAGATTTAGAGTTTAGTGCTTAGGATTTCATCGTGGGAACAGCCCGCGCGGCTTCCACACCAAAAAGACAAGTAGTACCGCAAACGCGATTGCGGATTTCCATTCGCCGGCGATTTTCCAGATGCCGAAATTCTCGGCGAAGGCGAGGAGAAACGCTCCCGCAATTCCGCCGTAGATGTTGCCGATACCGCCGATGATGGCCGCAACGACTGCCGCGAGAAGCCACGGGAGTCCCATGATGGGCTCAATCCCCGTATCAAACCCGATGAGAATGCCGGCGAGTCCGCCGATTGCGCCCGAGAGAAAAAAGAGGCGGCCCATGACGCGGTCGGTATTGATGCCCACAATTTTTGAGACTTCTTCATCATCGCTAATGGCGACGACTGCCTTCCCGAAGAATGTTTTCTTCAAGAAAAACGCCAAGGCGGCGAAGAGTACTGCGCCGACGCAAAAAATGGAAAGTTGTACTGCCGTGAACGCTCCACCGAAAAGCTCAAACACACGGTTTCCGGAAAGGAGCCCCGAGAGCGTTTGAAACTGGCTCGTGAAGAGAATCGCAATCACGGCTTGGAGCGCGGTAAGCGCCCCAAGAGATGCGATGAGAAGGACCGCGCTTGATGACTTTCGCGCTCGGAGCGGTTTGTAGATAAACGCGTATGCGAGAAAACTTACGAGGCCGGAGAGAATGATGCCAGCGGGAATGCCAAGATAGAGCGGAAACCCAAGTGTTTTGGAGAAGTAGAATACCGCATATCCGCCAATCGCGGTCATGACGCCAAACCCCATGTCAATGAATTTCGCGCTCGCGTAGGTGAGGTTAAATCCGAGCGTGAGAATCGCGTAGATGGAACCGGCGATGAGGCTATTTACTACGAGCTGTGGAAGAATCTCCATAGTTTGTTGTCATTCCCGTGAAAACGGGAATCCAGTGTCTATCCTAGATTCCCGCCCCCGCCTTCGCTGGGGGCAGGCTCTGCGCGGGAATGACAGAGAAAGACAGGGAAACTATAGCAACAGAAATAGGCAAAAACAAACCCGCCCCGGGTGTTTTGCCGGGGCGGGTTTCGTTCAAATGTTACTTTACTACTGTTGCCGAACCGTTCTCTACTCGTTTGACGACGTAGGTTGCATTGGTGAGGTTGCCGTTTTCGTCAAAAGTTACTTGTCCCGACTCTCCAGTGTAATTTGTGGAGCGAATTGCATCCGCAAGTTTGTCTGCGTCGAGCCCGACGGATTTTATAGCACTCGAGAGAACATACACTGCATCATAGGCGTTTGGCGCACAAATTGGCACTTGGTCGCCACCAGCTTTAGCCAATAATTTTGCCTTAAACGCATCCGAAGGAGAAATGACCATACTCGTATAAATGATGTCCGCTTTCCCGCTCGCTTCTTGCTGGAACTTTGGATCATCGAAGGTATCGCCACCAAGCAACTTCGCGGCTACGCCAAGTTCCTTCGCCTGGTTGACCTTCACAATCCCTCCCTCGGGATAGAGCGGAGTGTAAAGATAGTCCGCCTTGGCCGCCTTGAGTTTCGAGAGCTGTGTGCGGTAATCGCGCGCCTCCTGCGGAGTGCCTTCTTCTGCGACAATCGTCCCGCCAAGTTCGGTAAACCGCTTCGTAAAGACATCCCGAAGTCCTGTGCCCCAGTCGCTGATGTGGTAAAGAATCGCTACCTTGCGCGCGCCAAGCGTATTGTATGCGTATTCAGCCGAAAACTTCCCCTGGAACGTATCAACAGGATACGTGCGGAAGAAATATTTCCCCGTATTCGTAAGACTTGGCGCCGACGAGCAGTAGGTAATAGTAATGGTCTTCTTTTCCATTGCCTGCGGAGCGAAGGCCGAGGTTTCGCTCGAGCAAAGCCCTCCGATGATGGCCGAGACTTTGTCAACATTCATGAGTTTTTGAGCGGCATTAACCGCGTCAGCAGGTGAGCACTTGCCATCTTCGTAGACGACTTCAAGTGTTTGCCCGTTCACTCCGCCCGCCGCGTTCACTTCTTCAACCGCAAGTTCGGTCGCAGCGCGCGCGACGGTGCCGAGCGATGCCGCGTC
>CAYHPP010000003.1:0-13651 GCA_964358745.1 uncultured Candidatus Saccharibacteria bacterium
CGCCGGACTTTCTCGTCGGAGTGTGGCTCGGCAACAGCGACAACAGCCCCATGCGCGAAGTGACCGGACAGGGCGGCGCAGGCGGAGTGTTTGAGGATGTCATGACGCTTCTCTACTCATCCCCCTATAATCGCGGCACGGCGTTTCCATTTGACCGACTGAAGGAGTTTGGTGAATCGGGGACGATTGAGTACGGCCTCCCGAGCGACGACTACCGCGCGGCGCGCGACCTTCTCTTGAATGCCTCTCTTGTTATAAGTCCTCACGATGGAGACATCATTGAACTTACTGAAGACACAACCATTCCGCTTAAGGCGGGCGAGACGGTTGACTGGTTCATTGACGGCGCGTTTCTCGCGCGCGGCGCGGAGGCGCGCGTCGCTCCGAAGCGAACGGGAGAACTTGAGATAGAAGCGCGCGGCGGGTCAAAAACCGAACTCGTGCGCATCTCCATCGTCCCTCCGCGGTAAAACTGCTGCATCCGCTAGCGGGTGACGGTGAAGTAATCGCCGTTGGTGCGTCCGAAATGTTCGGGGAAATACATTTCGCTGACGACGGCCGGAAGGTGATGGTATGTCCCCGGCACAAGCGCCCTCACGAAGTATTCGTATTCGTACACGCCGGCGGGGAGCCGCTCGCGGAACAGAAACAGCCGGTCGTCGCGTATCTCTTCGGCATCTGCGTAGAGCTTCTCGTGAACGGGACGGGTGCCGCTGTAGAACTCATCGGGGAGCTCTCGTTCGCCGATACCGAGAACGGCGGCGAAGCTTTTCCCCGAGAGAAGACCCATCCTCTTCCCGCGAGGGGGCGGCTGATTCTCTCCTTGGAGCGACTGGTCTTCCGTAGATAATCGGAAGTTAACGAGCTCGGTGCCGGCCGGAATGAAGTCCTCTACTGCGACAAACCTTCGCTCCTTCGGCACCGTTATCCGAAGCACGCCTTTGAGGACGTCTCCTACTTTCGCTTCACGTACCGGCTGCTTTCCTACCATATCATCAAGCGCGAAGAAGGCGCGTTCAACAGAGAATCCTTCGTCCCGAGCTGGAACCGCATCAATCGGAAGGAAATAAGTGAGCGCGAGGTCATAGTAGAAGGTGTTGGCAAGGTCGTTCAGATTCTTTTTGACGAAATCAATCGCATGCATTTCTCCCTTTGCTATATCCTTCACGGGGATAATGAGCGTCGCGGTCTCCTCGTTTGTGGCGCGATTGAAGGTGAATACCTTTTTCGGCGCTTCGTTGAGAAAGACGGAAAGCTCAAACTCCGAATCGCTTTCCTTCTTCCATTCCAAATATTCAGTCAAAGCTTCCACTGCGGAGAGCGTGTTGTTGCTTCCACCCCACGACCCGTCCTTTGACCGGCTCTTAAGAAGCCACCGCAAGACTTTGTCCGTGAGCGCGTGTTCCTTCCTCGCCCTCACCCATGCGCGCAGGAGAAGCGAGGTGTCTTTGATTGGAGTCTCGTAGAAATCGGAAATGAAGGAGCGGCTTCCCGTCTTCATGAAGGCGCCGCGCCCGTCTATCGTGAGGCGGTTTTCAAGCGCCGCGAATACCTCATCGCGAAGAGCGGGGTCGTAGCTGCTCCCCGAGAGTATCAGCGCAAGGTAGCCAAGGGAGAGGTTGGAACTTTCTTCCCTGATGAATTTCTTCGCGCGCGCCATATCGGTCACCGATCCGCGAAGCGGGTTTTGCGAGCCGCTTGTTTCGCTGCCGCGCTCCAGCGCGTAGGCCGCAATAATGATGAAGTCCCGGTCTCTTCGGTAGTGCTCATCGTAAAGCGCCTTGTTCGCGACGAAGCGCGCCGCTCCTTCCATAACCCGCGTCTCTACCGCATATCCCGCTTTTCTAAGGTCGAAAAGCGTATTCAACACGTGGACGGAGAGGTACGCGTCTGAAGGCATTCCCGGATAATACGCGAAACCGCCGTCATAGGTTTGGCTTGCAATGAGGCGCGAGAGGCCGATGTGGACGAGGTCGTCTGGGGCGTAGCGCTCTTCCCCGAGGGAAATTCTCACGTCGTCAAACTGCGCGGCGGCGTTCTTCGCCGCGTACGCCCGCTTCATGAGCGCGACCGAGGAAAGCTTGCTTGCGAGCTGTTCCGAACATCCGTACGGGAAGGCGAAGAGATACTCAAGCGCTCCCTCTAGATACATCGCGAGCGTTGCATTCGCGGAAATCGTGAGCGTGCCTTTGTCCTCCACGACCTCTTCCGGCAGGAACACGAACTCGCGCGCCCGCTCCTTTGATGTACTGAACGAAGTCGCGACCGATTCGTAGGTATCGTTCTTTTTAATCGCGATTCGCTCTTCCACGCTATCCAAGAGGTCGTTCCCGTTCGCGGACAAAGTGAACGAGTGCTCGCCCTCGGTCATTCCTCCTGGCGCCTTCGCGTCAAAATAGACGATGACTGACTCGCCGGGATTGATCTTCTCAAAGGCGTTCTTCGCTCCCGGAAGGTCAAGCGTCTCGCTCTCAATTTTGATATTGAATCGCACCGCTTCATCGGTTTGATTGAAAACCTGCGCTCCAAGCATAAAGGTGTCTCCCGCGACGATGAAGCGCGGCTTAAGCGGCACGACCATGACACTCTTTTTCGCGGCAAACTCACCGTAGCCCGCGCCGGTCTTCGTATCGGGAGTAATGCCGATGGCCTCGCTTTGCCATGTCGTAAGGTTGTCGGGAAGCGTGAAAGTAACCTCTGCCCTGCCCGCCCCATCGGTCTGCACGACACCCTGCCAAAACGCCGTGCTCCTGAAATCGCCGCGCTTCTTCCGCGCGAGGTCTTCGTCTCCCCCGCCCCCTCCTTTTGTCCCCGCGGGCACCTCGGCTTCGTAGAGGATGTTTTTCACGTTGGAAGCCGTTGAAACGCCGAGCGGGAATCCCGCGTAGAAAAACGCAATGGGATTTTTCTTTGGATTTCCCTTGAGCGCAAGTACGCTCAAGTCGGCGACGGCAATGGAAACCTCGGCGGGCACCGGCCTCCCAAAGGAATCCTTGGTCAGAATGGCGAGCCGAACCTTCTCCCCCGGTAGATACGCTTTCTTGTCGGACTGCACTGAAATGGAAAGCTCCTTTTCTGCGGCGCTTATGGTCAGGTTCGCCTGTCCGTATTTAATTTCCGGTCGCGGCGAGAGGAGCATGACCGAAACGTAGACATTCGGCAGGTATGCTTCCTTGATGGGAATGGCGACGCCGACAAGGCTCTGATCCACATCAATGATTCGGTATTCAAATATCCTGCCGCGCTCAATCGTTATGAGGGCTTTTCCTTTGGGAAAGGGCGACTTGATGACGATGTTCGCGGTATCTCCGATCTTGAGTTTGTTTTGGTCAACGGCAAGCTCCAGCGTCTCGTTGTTGTTCTGCCTCATTGAAACAACGCCCTCTCCGTACACGTAAAAATCAAGCACTGACACGACGCGATTCCCGCTTCTGTCGGCAGTGGCGGCTTCAAGTTCGTATTCTCCCGCATTCGGTATGCTAAACGGCGCCTCGTCGTCTCCGGAGGCATCGGTGCGCATGGAAAATTTCTTCACGAATTCGCGTTTTCGTTCGGAGCGGTAGTAAAAACGCCCGTCCACTTCCTGCCGACGGTACGACGCCCAGACGACCTTGTAGACAGTCGCCTCAACTCCGCCAGTAGAGATTGGCTTGCCGTTCGTATCAACCGTTTTGAGGAGGACCTTGTTTTCTTCTCCCATGCCAAAGTAGCGGCGCGAAAGGTTCGTGCCAACATACACGGCTCCCCGATGCACGATGAACGACTTGCGGGCTGATACGCTCTGTCCGCCCCGATTCTTCACGGTAACATTCACCGTTATGATTTTGCTTCGGTCGGCGCCTCCTTCACTCTCGGCGGCTCCTTTGAAAAGCTTCTCAAAATCAAGCGGCAGCAGAACGGAAGCTTCGCCCTTCGCGTTGAGCTTCGTCTTGCCGCGCAGAAGAAATCGGTCGCCGTACCCGCCGTAACCCCCGTAGTACCAGCCCTTTCCAAACTGAAAATATCCGTCGCTGTAGCGGTCAAAGTAGTAGTCCTGGGCAAGAAAGGAAAACTCCACGTCTTCTCCATCCTTCAGAGGTACGCCGAAATAGTACGCCGCGTTGACGCCAAGCGCGAGCGTTTCTCCGGCGATGTACTCCTCCTTCGGGCTCGTCACGTCAACCTTGAACGCCGCGGGCGCGTATTCCTCAACTTCAAAGTAGCCGTAGCCCCCGAGAGCCTCAATCCGATACATGCCGAGCGGAGCTCCTTTGGGAAGCAGGGGTCTTGACGTGAAGGTTCCGGTCGGAGAAATGTCTGCCTCTGCCGCCGTCACTGTCTCTCCGTGGCTGTCGTAGACTGTGATGGCGGCCTTCCGATTCCGCACAATTTCATAGTTGCCGTCGTAGCCGACGCGATAGAGTCCCTTGATGAAGACCTCTTCGCCCGGGCGGTATATCGGGCGGTCAGTGTAGAGGTAAGTTTTCTGCGCGGAGACAAGCGACTGCGCCCATTGAAATTTATCCGTCTCGCTTGAGACAATGGCGCTGTCTTCCCCCGCCGTGACGATAGCGGCGGTTGCGAGCATTGCTACGGGGGTCCTCGCGATACCTTCATTGTTCGTCATCCCGCCGGCCGCCCATACGGTGGCCTCCCGATATACGTTGACGGAAGCCCCTTCGACGGGCAGAAGCGTCCCAAACCTCGTGACCCAGTAGAGATTCCCGCCGCTCTCGCTCCTCACCTTGTCGGTAAGAGGCGGATATGCATCGTTCGTGTGTTCGCTCGTCTCCATCTTCTTCTCCTGAACCGCGAGATTGGTCGCCGTGAGGAAAGTTCGCTCGTAGACGGGTTCTCCAACCGAGCGCGCGCCGGTTCTGTAGTTGTATGTTTCTCTGCGATACTCGGGATGGCTCCAGGTAAGTATGTAATGTCCCAGAGGATTCGGGACGTACTCTTTAAGATCAAATTCAAGAAAGTTCGTGGTGAAGTAGCGCTTCGGAAGTTCAATTCTTTTCGTCCAAGTTTCAAGACACGAGAGATTTCCCCCGGGAGTTGTTGCGGCCGGTTTTGTCTCGTAGTTCAGGTACCGAACCATGGTAAGCGCGTCCGCCTTGCAGATATGCAGGTTCACATATTCAAGATTCTCCGTCCCGTAGACGAGCTTGGTTCTCTCGGGCGAGGTGACATTGTAGGCTTTTTGCAGATGCGAAAATCTCCGGTACATCCCCGCTATCTTCCCGCTTGTAAACGAGAGGGTTCTTGCGGCCGTCTGGCCGAAGTCATCCTCCAGCTGAAGCGACAGAGTGTACTCGCTTTCCGGGATGAGGCCGTAGCGAAGCGTGCTCTCAAATTCCCCGACGGCGCAGGGATTGCCGCTCTTGCTGTTCTGCACCCGATATGACTCGTACCAATTCCACTTCCCCAAGGCTGGGTTTGACTGTATCTTCCGGTAAAAACTTTCCTCATCTGGCATCTTGAGCGGCGTGTTCGTGCAGAGCTTGAGTTCCGTCAAACCCGCACCCGTCGCGCCGTCTCCCGGGAGCGTCTTCGTGATACGAAGTCTCGGGAACGTCACGATAGTCTTCAAAATCGGCTCGGGAATAAGCGAGACCCCATCCATGTTCACCAGTTTCCTGAATGTCACGGGGATTTTCTCGCCATTTCCAAACGCGTCCGGGTCAAATGAAAGGAGCAGCGCCGATTTGTCCGACTCCTTCTCACAAACGTTTCCGCTCCGCACTTCTTCGCCGTATTCATTTAGCTTGCACTTCTCACCGTAAGCGATGCCGCGAAGATGCGGGGCGCTAATGTCGCTTGCATCCTTATCAATGCCCTCGTAAAAACGGACGACAAGCTTCCCCGCGGGGTCAAAGAGGTCGGGTGCAGCGTGGCGCGAGCGCTTTGATGTCGCGCTCATCTCGGCGATGACCTCCGGCACAAAAAAGCTAAATGTCTGCCCTTCCTCAAGAACGATGTCGCCCTCCAGAGGATACGCTCTCCCGACGGAAACCGAATATGAAGTCGCGAAGTCCCAGAAGCGCGGCCGCCCGTTTCGGTCGGCCTCCCCATATATGGCGAGAGCCGATGTATCCGTGTACACCCTCTCCTTGCCCTCGTCAAAGAGCGTGCGCGTCCCGTACTCTATGATGACCGGCGCGTTTCTCCCGTTTGCCTGCTTCACCGCAATCTCACGCTTCGTGCGTAGAAGGTCAACCGGCTGATTGAAGCGAATGACGAATGGTTCGTGATACAGGATGGTTCCGTTCCTCCCGCCCACTTCTTTGTACCGATACGCTTCGTCCGGAAGAGGCAGGGAGTCAAAGCGAAGCGGGCGCGTCGTGAAAGAGTGCGTTATTCCGCGAACCGGCAGCCCTTCAACCGAAGTAAGGCCTTCCTTCACCTCCACTCTGTAGCGAGCGGAACGGACAAGGCGCGTTTTCGGGATGAACTGTAAATTCCGCGTGCTGGTCCATTTGAACACTCCCTCCGTCGCGGGAGTAATGACGACTGGAACATCCTTTGCCGCGAGGGTATCAAGCGTCGTGAGCGGAACCATGGGGCGATTGAAGACAATCGTTACTTCGCTCTGCTCCGGAGCTTCGGAACCTTCGCGGGGGAAGACGGCAAGTATTCTGGGGTCTTCGTCGGCCAGAAAATCTTTTGAGAGCACGCCGTCCTTCGTTTCAAGAGAGACCGTGTAGTGGCTTCCTTCGCTTAACGGCTTCTCGGGTTCAAAGAGAAGTTCTCGGCTGTTTCCGCCGGCGAGCCATTTGCCGGGAAGGGCTGGTTCAAAAGTAACCTTGTCCGCCGCCTCATTCGGCGTGAGCGAAACGCCTTTGGGGAGCGCGAGGGCGATCGCCGCGCTTTTTGAAACGGTATCCCGCACAAGCGTATAGGTTTCGTTCGCCGCGGGTCTCGGCGTTTCGCGCGGGGTTCCCGAACGCGAGAAAAAGATTGCGCTTACTATGGCGACAACAATGAGCGCGCCTGCGCCAATCTTGACATCGCGCCTTCTAAACCACTTCGGCGGTTCGGGAGGTTTGGGAAGGAAACCGCCGGCTCCTGCGGTGTCGGCCGCGGGAGAAAATGCCGAGATTGGCTCGCTGGTTTTCTCCGGCTCGGAAAAAGGAGGCGAGGATTCATCCATATGCTCTATGATAACCCATTTTCCAAAATCAGGACATGCACAATAGGTGTTAAACACCTCAAATTTGAGGTGTTTAACACCTAAAGCGCATTACTTAACGCAAATAAAGAGGACCCGATTCCGAGTCCTCTCCACAGGCTCCCCAAAGGCCTACCTCCACACGAGCGTTCCGTCTCCAAGCATCGATTGGATGAGCAGGGTTGGTCTCTCCGACGCGATTATTTGGCCGGCAAGGGTTGCCTCAATTCCATATGAGGATGCCGTCTTGATGACAGAAACGGCGTCGCTCTGGTTCACAACGATGAGCGCGCCTTGGCCGCCGTGCCAGATCTCATAGAACTCCTTAGAAGACACCCTCCGCCACTCGGCGAGCCTTCGCATGACCGGTGGAGGCTCAAACAGATTGGTAAGTTCCGCGGAAAGTCCGCGCGGTTTAAGAAAGTCCTTGAAGAACTTAGAGGGAATTCCGCCGCCGGTAATGTGCGCGATGCCGTGAATCTCAAGCTGTGGCTGCGGCACTCCGCGCTTGAGATCATTCCACCCATTGAGGCTCGTAAGAAATTTCTCGTAGAGCGCGGAGGGGGCGGCAGCGGACAGTATGGCTTCTTCCGCCTCCGGGTTATTCCACCACTCCTTTCCGAACCGCATCGCGAGAGCTTTGCGCGCCGAGGTTCCGCCGTTGGCTCTTAGACCTTCATCACGAAGCGCAATAACGGCCTGACCGGGAGCGGCATTTTTTCCGGTGATGAAGGCCTTTTTGTGGAACACCGAGTACATCGTCCCGCACCAGTTGTACTTGGTTGTGGCCGCGGGGTTTTCAGACGCGACGCACACGCCCATTTCCGCAGTCTCTCCCTTGAGGAGAACAACTTCTAGAGCCTCTGCGACCCGGCCGAGTCCCCTCATCATCTTGCAGAAGAGTTGAAATGATTTTTCGCGGGGCTTCCCCAGCGAGCAAACGTCGAGTTGATTGACGAGGACGAGCGGTTTACCCCCATAGCGAACGCTATCCATGCCGGTCATCGCAATGAGGTCGGAGCCGGAGTCCTCATGAGCAAGGGCAGCGGTAGTGATAATGGGCTTGGTCCCATTGCCGTCGGGCTCCATGCTGAACTCACAGTCGGCCGCGAGACCCTTATGGCGGCACGTTCGCGGGCCACGAAAAAGTCCTTCAGACCAATCGGTAACCTTGATGTGGGGCGAGTTCGTGTAGGTAGAGCGGCAAATCTTCGACGCAAAGGCGCTGAAACTGTCTCCGACGTCGAGGTCAACTCCGTCTGCCGCATAGGTAGGTGCTGTTTTAGCTTGCATGCTGTCTTTCGCTTTGGTTTCTTGTGGTGGGTATGTGAAGCCTGTTTTTACATAGAACAAGCCGAGATAACCCTACCTCTCCGATGCAAAAAGTGCAAAGGATATTTGGCGCTACGCACAAGAAAGTATTCGCGCCACCCGTCGCTATGTGTATTCCAGACCGCTTCTTCTCCGATTTAGCAATAGTATACACGTGTATACTATTGCTAAATCGCTTCCTCGCCCTCATCCGCCAAAGGTAGAACTATCATGTGCTATCATGAGCGTCATGGAAACTCGCAATGCTTTCAGAGAACGACTAGAACGAATTGGGCCTCTCCTCATTTTCATCGCCGCGATGCTCTGGGCGACGGACGCGCCGTTTCGCTTTCACTTAACGCACACACTTGACCCCAGCTTCATCGTGCTTGCCGAACACGCGGTGAACGTACTTCTCATTCTCCCGTTCATTTTCGCTGGATGGAAGGAAATCAAATTGCTCAACTGGAAACAGTGGCTTTCAATACTTACTATCGGCATCGGAGCATCGGCCGTCGCGTCAATTCTCTTCACGAAAACATTTTCCTATGTGAATCCGTCGGTAGCCATCGTCCTGCAGAAACTTCAGCCGCTCATCGTCATCTCGCTCGCCGCTCTTTTTCTAAATGAGCGAACCGGAAAACGGTTTTGGCACTGGGCACTACTCGCCCTTTTCGGCGCCTACATCATTTCATTCCCCGACTTTGTCCCGCGCCTCTATGACGGCGAGGCATGGAATCCGAACACTGTGGGCGTCCTTCTCGCGCTTGGCGCCGCAGTACTCTGGGGGCTTGGCACGGTTCTCGGCCGCTACCTCCTCCGCCCCCTTTCACACCCCTCTCTCTTCTCGCCCCCTCCGCCAGAAATAAGGTACGATCGTGTCTTATTTCTTGATCCGAGAAATCGCGCCAAAGGCGCGTCCCAACCTTCTGCCTCTGGAAATTCCCCAATAAGCTGGAAGACGCTCACCGCGCTTCGGTTTCTGATTGCCTTTTTGTTTTTAATTGTACTGAACGCGCGAAGCGAGACGTTCGCGACCGTCGCCGCGCTCTCTGGAAGGGATATCCTCTTTTTGATTATCGTCGCGATTACCTCCGGCTTCACTTCCCTCTTTATTTACTACAAAGGACTTCAAACGACCAAGGCGAGTGTTGCCACCATCGCCGAACTTGGCTTTCCCTTTCTTGCGGTCATTGTGAACGCCGCCGCGCTCGGCCTCTTCCTCCGGCCAATGCAAATCGCCGGCATGCTCATTCTTCTCTTTGCCGTCTGGGGCCTCATGAAGGTGAACAAAGCCGATCAAGGGTAACGCTTTCACCGAGGCACCTGATATGCAGTTAGAATGTTGAATACGTCGGAGGTGTTTGATAGGTCAGATGCCATTTAGCAAATTCACCACGACCGTGGGATTTTGCTAAATCATGGTCCTTAGCTTCTTTTCATTTCCTACCTTCTATTTCCTACATGCTGCCTTATACTATCTACTCTCTACTAACTATCTCTCTTGGCCCGGCTCCTATCAACCTCAGTGAGATGCTTTTTCCGCAAGCGAACATGCTTCGGCGTAATTTCCAGATACTCATCCTCGGCCATAACTTCAAGGCCGCGCTCTATCGTGAGCTCAAAGGGTGGTACAAGGTCAATCGCCTCGTCAGAACCCGCAGCGCGCACATTGGTAAGTTGCTTGCCCTTAGTCGGATTCACCGTCATCTCCTCGCCTTTTGAGGTGTTGCCGATGACCATGCCTTCATAGACCTCCGTCCCGGGACCGATGTAAAGCGTCCCTCGTTCCTGAAGTCCCCAGAGCGAGTAACCGAGCGCCTTCCCCGCCGCCATTGAAATCATGGACCCGACGACCCGTTTGCTTATCTCCCCCGCGTAAGGTTTGAAGCCGACGAAACGGGATGAAAGAATTCCCTCGCCCCGCGTGTCAATAACAAATTGGTTGCGATAGCCGAGGAGACCCCGCGTCGGCCCTTCAAAAGTAAGGCGCACGGCATTGTCGTGCTCCTTCAAATCTTTCAGCACGAACGCGCGGCGTCCCAATTTCTCAATGACGACTCCCTGGTACGCAAGCGGGATATCAATCAACGCTTCTTCAAATGGCTCGGCAAGGGCGCCCTCCTCCTCGCGGAGAATCACCTGCGGCTGTGATACCTGCACTTCAAAACCGGCGCGGCGCATGTTTTCAAGCAAGATGCCGATGTGCAGTTCGCCCCGCCCGCGCACCTTGAAAAAGTCGCTTGAGGAAAAATCCACTTTGAGCCCGACGTTCACCTCAAGCTCGCGTTCAAGATATTCGCGAATTTGGCGGGAAGTGACGAATTTGCCGTTGCGCCCCGCAAATGGGGAGTTGTTCACAAGGAACATAAGCTCAATCGTGGGCTCATCTATCGCAATCATGGGAAGCGCTTCCGCGTTCTCTTCTGCGGAAATTGTTTCGCCAATTTCAATGTCAGGGAGACCGGCCAAGAGCGCGATGTCGCCCGCAGAGACTTCCGGCGCCTCAACTTTTTCCATGCCGCGCCAGGTGAAAAGTTTCAGGATTTTTCCGGTCCGAACGGCGCCGTTTGAACCGCGCACAAAGACGACTATTCCGGGCTTCGCGACGCCCTCGTAGACGCGCACGACCGCGAGGCGGCCGAGAAAATTGTCGTACGCGAGGTTGAACGGCTGGGAGCGCATTGGTTTTGCCGCGCGCGCGCGCGCTCCAGCGCGCGGCGCGCGTTCCAGAATAGTGTCAAGGAGCGGAGAAAGGTCGGCTGACTCGTCGGAGAGTTTTCTTTTGGCGATGCCTTGCCGTCCGATGGTGTACACGACGGGAAAGTCTGCCTGCGCGTTCGTAGCGCCCAGTTCAAAGAAAAGCTCCAGCACCTCCTCATGCGTCCGCTCGGGGTCGGCGGCCGGCTTGTCTATTTTGTTTATCACCACAATAGGCCGAAGCCCAAGCTCAAGGGATTTTCTAAGCACAAACCTCGTCTGCGGCATCGGCCCCTCCTGCGCGTCCACGACAAGCAGCACGCAATCTATGGAACGAAGCACCCGCTCCACTTCGCTTCCGAAGTCCGCGTGTCCGGGCGTGTCCACGATGTTAATCTTCCCGTTTTTGTAGGGAATGGAAGCATTCTTGGCGTAAATCGTAATGCCGCGCTCCTGTTCAAGCGCGTTTGAATCCATGCTGGCCCCCTCCTTGCCGACTCCTGTCTGCTTCAAAAGCGCATCGGTGAGCGTCGTCTTCCCATGGTCCACATGGGCAATTATTGCTATGTTGCGGATTTCCATTTCAGTTATCATTCGTATCCATTCGTATTATTAATATGTTCATCTAACAAAAATGAGGCCTCTCGGCCATCGCTTTACAAGCATGATATGACACATCCGCGAAATCCGCAATGATCATCTTTGCCTGGGAAAAATGTAAGCCCCGACTCCATCGTGGAATCGGGGCTCGCTTTTGGGAATGGGGTGCGGTCTGCAACCGAGACCTCTAGACGAGGTCATCTATGTCAGCCGCTTTCGGGGATTCTCACCCCTGTGCCGCACCCATCATTACACCAAACTGACTTGGGAAGCTCATCGCCTCCTCCTTTCTTTTTGGCTTGGCTAGGCTGCGCGAGTTTACGAATTTCAATCGCGCAGCCCGGACCGGAGGCCTGGTTGAGGTTAATTATTCGGCTTCACACAGGAGCCGACCGGACCATCTCTTGCTTTCATAGTCCGCCAATAGCTTAACATGCCACCAGAATCCTGTCAATGTCCCAAAGTTAAGGATTGGGGAGATAAGCCCGCCCGAACGACCGTTCAGGCGGGCGGGGATTAAGGATAAAGGATCCCCCCTGTGGCTCTACAAAGCCGTCTCCTCAATCTCATGCATCTGCTATTCTGTAATTTAGCAATAACATACACGTGTATACTATTGCTAAACAGCGAGTAACTTCCAATTTTAACCCTCAACTCTTAACTACTCATCACCCCATTTTTTCGCCCGCAGCCCCGCTTTCGCCGCCTCCTGCTCGGCCTCCTGTTTGGACTTGCCCTCACCTTCAGCAACGCGCTCTCTGCCGAGAAAGACGGCCACCAAAAACTTCTTGTCGTGGTCAGGCCCCACCTCCTTTATCGTTTCGTAGGAAGGCGTTAATCCGACAACTTCCTGCGCTTTTTCCTGAAAATGGCTCTTCGCATCAAGCCATGTTTTCTTCGCAACAATTCCATCAAGAAGCCCGAAGAGATGGCGCGATACAAAAAGCTTCGTCGCATCGTACCCTTGGTCAAGATAGAGCGCCCCGATGAACGCTTCAATCGTGTTCGCCAAGATAACCTGCCGCGCGCGGCCGATGTCTTTCGCCTCGCCTCGAGAAAGAAGCAAGTGCTCATTCATGCCGATGCCTTCCGCAACTCCCGCAAGCGTCGTCGCGTTCACGAGCGCCGAGCGGTATGACGTGAGTTCCCCTTCCTGCTTTTCGGGATATCGCGCGTAGAGATACTCGGTAACGATAAGTTCAAGGACCGCGTCGCCCAAAAACTCCAAGCGCTCATTGTGTTCGCGGACGGCGCGGCGGTTTTCGTTCAGATACGAGCGGTGAGTGAAGGCGGTGCGCAAGAGATTCTTGTCCCCGAACACTATGCCGATGCGTTGTTCGAAACTACTGAAATCCATATCCCTTTACCAATCTGCAAATCGGTACCAATCTACGAATACCTACTAATGCGCGCTTTCTTAATTCGCAGGTATTAGCAGATTGGCATGCATTAGTAAATTGGTATCTGTTATTTCTTACGTAATAAATTAATCGCTTTCGTCACGATGGGAAGGATATCGTCATAAAAGTTAAGCTCCGCGATGCCTGCAAGCTTGAACCATTTGGCATCATCGAGCCCGCCTTTCTTCTCAAGCTTGAGGGGAACAAACGCCGATTCGCAGAGAAAATAGTGCACCTGTTTCCTGATTTTTCCTTTTTCCGGGTCGGAGGCGACATATTCATTGCTTCCGAGGTCGGCCTTTATGTCAATATCAATGCCGATTTCTTCTTTGATTCGGCGTTTCGTGCCTTCCTCGACGCTCTCGCTCGCAAACGCTGTCTTGTCGCCGATGGTACCTTTTGAGAGCGTCCAGTGGCCGAAGATGTCGTGAACGAGCGCAAGATAGGTATCTTTGCCGTCACGGGCATACACGACCGCCCCGCCGAGGCGTTT
>CAYHPP010000004.1:0-13439 GCA_964358745.1 uncultured Candidatus Saccharibacteria bacterium
TGAAAACGGGGAACCAGAAAGACTGGTTTCCCGCCTGCGCGGGAACGACAGCAAAACCGCCGGTTTAGGATTTAGAGTTTTTCTACCATGTTTTTAAGCGATGTTGATATCAAGAAGGAGGTTAAACGGAAGGCCATCACGATTGAGCCTTTCGATGAAACGCGCCTGCAGCCCGCAAGCTACGATATCGTACTCGGCAACAATTTTCTCGTGAACGACGCTCACACCTCAACTTTTATTGACCCTGCCAATAAGGTCTTCCCGAAGACGCACGACGTGCGCGTCGCCGACGGCGAAGCTTTCGTATTACACCCGGGCGTTTCAATCCTCGGCTACTCCAAGGACTATTTCGGCTCCGACCATTACCTCATTGAAGTAAACGGCAAAAGCTCGCTCGCTCGCATCGGACTCTTAGTGCACAACAGCGCGGCGCTCATTAATCCCGGGCATTTTCTCCATGTGGCGCTTGAACTCTGCAATTTAAACAACGTGCCGATCATCCTCCGTCCCGGCATGGCGATTGCCCAGCTTACATTTTCTCCGCTTTCGAGCCCGCCTAAGCAAAACTACAAAGAGAACGGCCGTTACTCAAAAAATAACATTGCGGGGTATATTCCACCCAAAATTATTTCTAAGAAGAAATAATCAGGCGCTAGGCCTTAGGCACTAGGCGCTAGGAAGAAAAATCTTCTTTGCCCTAGAGCCTAGAGCCTAGAGCCTAGAGCCTAACATGCATCCTGAACACCAATACCTCGACCTAATGCAGGAAATTCTCGACAAGGGGCTTGTTCAGACGGATAAAGGAACGGGAGTCAAAACGTACAGTGTATTCGGACGGCAAATTCGTTTTGACCTATCAGGCGGGTTTCCAATGCTCACCACCAAGAAAGTCTACTGGAAGGGTGTACTCCATGAGCTGTATTGGTTCCTTTCCGGCCAATCGAACATTGACTACTTGGTGAAAAACAATGTTCACATCTGGGATGATTACCCGTACAAGCTGTACAAGGCAAAAGCGGACAAGGGCGAAGTTCCGGTACTGACAAAAGAAGAGTTCATACAAAACATCGGTATGGACGAAGCTTTTGCGAAAAAGTACGGGGACCTCAAGTATATTTACGGGGAGTTGTGGCGCCGCTGGCCGACCACAGACGGTACGCGAACCGTTGACCAACTTAAGTGGGCATTACATGAGGTTATCGAGGACCCCGACTGTCATAACGCTATCGTAACGTCATGGAATCCCGAATATCTTTACAAAATGGCAAAACCCGAAGAAGCGTGCCGATTTCCGATTTGTCACAATATGTATCAACTCAACGTTAAGAATGGCAAACTTTGTTTGCAGTTGTATCAACGTTCCGCCGACATCTTTTTGGGTGTGCCGTTCAACATCGCGAGTTATGCGCTCCTCACGCATATTCTCGCCAAGATCGCCGGGTACGAAGCGGGGGAGTATGTGCATACGTTTGGTGATGTGCATATCTATGAGAATCATATCGAACAGGCAAAAGAGCAACTATCGCGGCAGCCTAAACCATTTCCCAACCTGCGTATAGATGCGGCCGCAACCACGCTCGATGCCTTCAGACCGGAACACGTGACACTCGAACATTACGACCCTCATCCTCCCATTAAAGCAGAGCTTACGGTAGCAGGCGGCTATATCGAGAAAAACCAATTAACGCAGTCTAGACCGTAGGCTCTAAGAAATTAATCTTTCACCATCATGGTATAACGAGGTCAGTTAGATATTCTTGTTTATTCGTATTTCGTACGGATTCGTACTTCGTGTACCAATGAAAGACACACAAATAAAAAAACTCATTGAGGCAGAGAAAAAACGTCAAAAAAGCATCATCAACCTCATCGCCTCGGAGAATTATGTATCCAAGGATGTGCTCCAGGCGCTTGGGTCGGAGCTTACGAACAAGTACGCGGAGGGGTACCCGGGCGCGAGATATTATGGAGGGAATGAGGTGATGGACAAGGTGGAGCGACTTGCCCAAGAGAGGGCGCTCAAACTTTTCAAACTCTCGCCAAATGAGTGGGCGGTGAATGTTCAACCGCTTTCTGGTTCTCCGGCCAACTTGGCCGTATATGTTGCTCTTGTTCCGTCAGGCGGGAAAATTATGGGGATGTCGCTTTCGCACGGAGGACACCTCACGCACGGGCACAAGGTTTCGGCGACGGGGAAGTTTTGGACGCAGGTGCCCTATGGCGTGGATGAAAAAACGGAGGTTTTGAATTACGACGCGCTCAAAGAAATTGCAATGCGAGAAAAACCGGCGATTATCGTTGCCGGCTACACCGCCTATCCGAGGATTATTGATTTCAAAAAGTTTAGAGACATTGCAGATTCGGTAGTTTATCCTGAGCAAAGTCGAAGGGGCGCGATTGACTTACCGCAGAATGCGGGAAGTGGGAAGGGGGTCGGGGAAACGGGAGTTTCCCCGTTGCGGAGAGCAGTGACCCGCCAGCTGGCGGGGAGCGTTGAGAACCGAGGGGTTCTCAAAATAAAATCGGACTTTGCAACGCCGATTTTATTGGTGGATATGTCGCACTTTGCCGGGCTCGTGGCCGGCGGGGCGTACCCATCACCATTTCCGTATGCTGATATAGTGACGACAACGGTCCATAAAACCCTCCGAGGCCCTAGAGCGGCAATGATTTTCTCAAGAATTGACCAGCGCGAGCTGCCGAAGAAAATAGACAAAGCAGTTTTTCCCGGTCTGCAGGGCGGGCCGCACTTAAATCAGATAGCGGCGGTGGCGGTTTCTTTGGGCGAAGCGATGAAGCCGGAATTTAAGAAATACGCAAAGCAGGTGGTGAAAAACGCCAAGGCCTTAGCCGACGAGCTGGCTCGTTTAGGCTGGCGAATTGTCTCCGGCGGCACCGATACGCACTTGATTTTGGTTGATACGTGGAATGGTTCGACAAGCTCACCACAAGCGGGAGGCAACCCTTCGACTTCGCTCAAGGCAGGAGGTATTGGAGGAAAGGAGGCGAGCGAGCGGTTGGAGAAAGCCGGTATCATTGTAAATAAAAACACCATTCCGGGAGACACTCGCTCGCCGGTTGACCCTTCCGGCATTCGCCTCGGTACGCCGGCGGAGACGACGCGGGGTAAAAGAGAGAGGGATTTTGTGAAGATTGCAGAAAAGATCAATCAGGTGTTGCGTGCATAACAGAAAAGTGTATTATTCTTTCCAGAAAGGCCAGATGTTATGAATGTGAAGAAATTTTTTAGGCTCTTCTTCAAAAAACGAAGTGAAAAGGTTCCCCAAAGTCAGCCAAGTCAGTTACCAATGACGCGCGCCTACATTACCGAGTTTGACAACTTGTTGAACCAGATTACGTTTGAATTGGCTCGTCCAAAGTTGAACCCCATGTTGGAGGTGGACGAAGAAAAGGTCCGAGTCCTGAAGCAGGAACTTATCCGAGCTCTGCAGCGATAAGCCGACTGCACAGCCGCAGAACCTTTTCACAGTTTTGGTGTAAAGGCGTGACTCGTTCTCGCGCCTTTTTCTTTTGTCGGGTAGAATCATCAAATGGGCAAGAAAGGGAACCCGGTAGTAGATTTTCGGCTTGATTATGTTCTACATATATTGTTTGGAGAGTAAAAAGACCGACGAATTGTATTTTGGCTTTACCGCCGATTTGCGGCGCAGATTAAAAGAACATAATCAAAAGTTAAATTTTTCTACAAAAAGAGGTGCACCGTGGAAACTTATTTACTACGAAGCTTGTCTGAATGAACTAGACGCGAAACGAAGAGAGAAATATTTAAAAAAGAGTCAGGGGAGGCGAATGTTTAAAGCCCGTCTCAAGGAGTATTTTTATGAGAAGAAAAAAATTTAACAAGCCGAAAATTCACTACCGGGGGAAATTTATTGTTGTTGACGGGTGTGAGGGGGCGGGGAAGACGACTTTGCTTAAAGCTCTGGCGAAAGAATTTTCGTCAAAGAAGATTTTGTTCACCCACGAGCCGGGCGGGACGGAGTTTGCCGACAAGATTCGGGCGTTGGTTTTGTCGGAGGAAGCTAAAGAAGTGGGTGCGGAAACGCAGTTTGGTTTGATGTGGGCGGCGCGAGCAGAGCACTTGAAGCGTAAAATTATTCCGGCGCTTAAGAAAGGCATCACCGTTGTTTCCGACAGATTTGATTCCTCAACCTTTGCTTATCAGATTTACGGGCAGGAGGCCAAGTACCTGGAGAAGCTTTTTTGGCAGACGCGCGAAGTTTTTTTGCGGGAGCGTCAACCCGACCTCTACATTTTTCTTGATGTCTTGCCGGAAGTCGGTCTCGCGCGGATTGCCGAGAATAAAAGAAAGGGAAAACTACCCGATCATTTTGAAAAACGCTCCCGCGCCTTTCATAGGCGAGTGCATGATGGCTACAGGAAATTCTTTAAGGCCGTTCCACATGTTGTTATTGACGCGGATCGTCCGCTTGGTGCTATGCAGGAAGATACTCTTTCCGTTATCAGAAAATACCTCCGATCGTAGCTATTTTCTATTTCGCTCGGCTGACATAGGGATGAATGTGTTCGCGGCAAGGAACAGCAGGGAACAGGCAGTGTGGATATCGTCGTTGCGCGGTTTTTTCTGCCGTGATACAGTAGCTATGCTTCTCAATGTCGTACAACGAAGAGGAGCTATCACAGCTGTGATAGACAACGCGGCCCTTCATGGGTCCGTCAAATGGGGCTACCGTGCGATGCGGTAGCCCTTCTTCTTTGGTTGTTTGATGCTAGAATAGCCGCATGATTATGGAGGAAATACAAAAGGCGGTTCGGGCCGCGCTCAAGGAGTTAGGCATTGAAACGGGGGAGATTATTCTGGAGCATCCGGCGGATTTGGGGCACGGGGATTATTCAACGAACGTGGCGCTTCGGTACGCGAAGGAGGCGGGGATGAAGCCGAGGGAGCTGGCGGAGAAGATAGTAAAGAATTTTCAATTTTCCCGCCTGCAAATCGGCGGGCAGGCAATTTTCAATTTTCAAAAGGAGAAGATTATTGAGAAGGTGGAGGTGGCGGGGGCGGGGTTTATCAATTTTTATCTTTCCAAAGAGTTTTTTACGGAAAGAGTGGCCGAGATTTTGGCCAACGGCCAACATTTCGGCCGAAACAAATCGCTCGCCGGCCAAAAGGTGATGGTTGAGTACACCGACCCGAATCCGTTCAAGGAATTTCATATTGGTCACTTGATGTCCAACGCAATCGGCGAATCTATTGCGCGGCTTGTTGAAGTAAGCGGCGCGAAGGTCATACGGGCATGTTGGCAGGGAGATGTCGGGCTTCATGTGGCGAAGGCGGTGTGGGGAATGTGGCAGAAAGTTGAAAGTTTAAAGTTACAAGTTGAAAGTTTTGATGTAAAAGATTTGGGGGAAGCGTATGCGCTTGGTTCTCAAAAATATGAGACCGATGAAAATGCGAAAGGGGAAGTCAACGAGTTGAACAAGAAAATCTTTGACCGAAGCGATGAAAAAGTAAATGAACTTTATGATTGGGGAAGAAAAATCAGCTTGGAGCATTTTGAGGAAATCTATAGGAAGCTCGGCACGAAGTTTGACTACTATTTTTTTGAGGGGAAAGAGGGGAGAGAAGGTGAAAAGATTGTCGCCGAGTTTTTGAAGAAAGGCGTATTTGAGGAGAGTGAGAATGCCGTGGTCTTTCGAGGAGAGAAATATGGATTGCACACGCGAGTGTTTCTCACTTCGCAAGGACTGCCGACTTACGAAACAAAAGAGCTTGGGTTGAATAAGGCGAAGTTTGAAAAGGAGCCGGGCCTAAACCAATCAATTATCATCACGGCCAACGAGCAGAGCGAGTACTTTAAGGTAGTGCTTAAGGCGATGGAGGAAGTGATGCCGGAGATTGCGAAAAAGACAAAGCATATCTCGCACGGCATGATGCGGTTTACTTCGGGTAAAATGTCGTCGCGGACGGGCAATGTCATCACCGGCGAGTCGCTCATTACGGCCGTGGAGAACTTGGTGATGGAGAAAATTAAGGATAGGGAATTGCCTGTTGAGGAAAAGCAGAGCATCGCTTCGGCGGTGGCCATCAGTGCCATTAAGTATTCAATCCTTCGCGCCGGTATCGGGAGCGACATCATCTACGATTTTGAGAAATCAATTTCGTTTGAAGGCGACTCGGGGCCGTACCTTCAATATGCTTACGCGCGGGCGATGTCGGTGCTTGGGAAAGCTGGAGATAAGAAAATTCGTGGATGTCTGACATCCGTAAAGATTGCGGATGTCAGACATCCACAGGAAGTGGGGGTAACCGAGAGATTGTTGTATAGATTTCCCGAAATTGTCTCGCGCGCGGCAAAAGAGTTTGAACCGCACTATATTGCAACGTACCTCATTGAGCTCGCCGGCGCATTCAATAGTTTTTACGCCAAAAACAAAATCATCGGCTCCGACGAGGAGTCCTACCGTCTCGTCCTGACCAAAGCTGTTGCAATCGTCCTCAAAAACGGCCTCTGGCTTTTGGGTATTGACGCGCCGGAGAGGATGTAGTCTTATCTTGACAGCCACCCATATTAGGGAGTAGGGTGGGGCCAGTTTCTGCCCCGTAAGGACGGAAAAAGCGCCTTGTTAGGCCGCTTGCACCTTGACGTTTTTATCTGTTTGCGGGGAAAGAAAAATCAGCTCAACAACAAAACAAAAAGCAGCACAACCTCGTATGTACTAAATGAAAGAAAGAATCGACACCATGGACAAACGGGAAAAAAATTCCGGATTCACCCTCATTGAACTCCTCGTTGTCATCGCGGTCATCGCAATGCTTATGGCAATGCTTTTACCAGCGTTGGCGAAGGGCAAAAAACAGGTCAAAAGTATCAGTTGCGTCAACAACCTGCGCCAGCAGTTTGTCGGCACGATGTATTACAAAGACAATGACGAACGCGGCCGCTTTGCCGGCACGGCGGACCCGAACGACATGGACGTCAATTTTCTGTATCCGCAGTATATCAGTAGCGTCAAGATTTTTATCTGCCCTTCGGCGCCGACTGTTATCAGAACGGACCCGGAATGGACGGTTCCCATTGCAAACCCGGACTACATAGAACGGCTTCACGGACGAACGGAAGTTATGTACGATTTGGCTTATCGGGTTGGCCTGTCCGGCGACCGGCAGCTCAAAACCGGTCTTGGCTACACGACATTCGGTTTTTTCGGCGGGATGTTACCCGACGAAGTAAAAAGGTCGTACCCGTACCAGAAAAATCGAGGCCAGCTCAAAACTGAATCCTCCATTGCCGCGCGAGTGCACGTCAATGATGTCTTCGGTCTTAAAGGCAGAGTAGTCGGGCCGTCGGATACCCTCCAGGCGGTTGACGCCGACCGGATGAACGGGAGCGGAAGTTTTGTTCATCATTATTTCCCGGATGCGCACGACCCGCACGGACAGAAAAACAACCTGTCATTTTGCGACGGCAGTGTGCGCACGGTGTCGGCAAAACCCCGGCAGAGATATATGGAGATGTATGAGACGTCCGTTGACTTCGGCTACAGCGAGCCGGGAGGGGGCGGCGTCTTTTGGCCGCCGCTTTCCATGCGGTAATACGGCGCACACGGCATACTCAACTTTTAGCGGCGGGAATCCAACCCGCCGCTTTTCTTTTTTCACACTTGCCATGAGAGCGCGGTGGTAATAAGCTATAGTTCGGACTTTGAACCTTTTTCTTTATGCATGTCCCCACTGTCGATTCCGATGTCCAAGAGACGGAAATCAAACGAGACGGAGTTTGTTTTTTGGTTACGAATTCACTCAAACTCTGGCTACAAACAGCAACTGATATCTCGTATTGGTTCTATGCCGCAGAAGTAATTGTCCGTACAAGTTCACAACGAAGTTCGTGATGCAGTAATAGAGAAGGTGGAGCTCTATGGCGCACCAGACACGGGGTTTGTATATGCGAAGTTTTTTGCTGACGAGCGTGTTTGGCAGCAACAGTGGAGGCTCGCGTTTCCCAACGGGAGAATGCTGTTCTTCCAAGTGTCGTGAATTCGTTTGAGAAGCCACGCGAAAGTGCTAGAATGGCAATATTCTGGCGCTTTTCTTTTGATACCCGGGCTTTCGCGAAGAGAATTGATTTTGTTTGTATGCTTGAAGAAAAACAACCGCAGAAAGTAGGGACACCATCCGTACTCTCTCCCATGGCGGCGCGCGAGGAGGAGATATTGCGTTTTTGGCAGGAGAATCGCGTTTTCGAGCGGTCTTTGGAGAAACATTCTCCCAAAGGCGAGTTTGTGTTTTATGATGGCCCGCCGTTTGCAACGGGTACCCCGCACTACGGCCACATTCTCGCTGGCACGATAAAAGATGTCATTCCCCGCTTCAAGACGATGCAGGGGTACCATGTGCCGCGCCGCTTCGGCTGGGACTGCCACGGTCTGCCGGTTGAAAATGAAGTCGAAAAAGAACTCGGCTTCAAATCTAAAAAGGACATAGAGCGGTACGGAATAGAGAAGTTCAACGCGCAGGCGAAGGAAGCGGTTATGCGCTACGCCGATGACTGGCGGCGCATCGTACCTCGGATGGGACGCTTCGTGGACATGGATAACGACTACAAGACGATGGATGCGTCCTACACCGAAACCGTCTGGTGGGTTTTTAAGCAACTTCACGAAAAAGGACTCGTCTCTCAAGGGTTCAAATCCATGCATCTCTGCCCACGGTGCGAAACGACCCTCTCTAACTTTGAGGTTACGCAGGGGTATAGGAGCATTACCGACGTCTCCGTGTTCGTGAAGTTCACGCTCCTCTCTGAAGCCAATACTTATTTCCTCGTCTGGACGACGACTCCCTGGACGCTTCCGGGGAATGCCGCGCTTGCCGTGCATCCGGACCACGACTACGCATTCGTTGAAATCACCGCGTCAAATTCCCGAGAGATTCTGACCGGCGATACGTTCGTTGTCGGGGCGAAGGAGGAAGTGTTACGGCGGGTATTCGGCGCCGAGTCTTTTTCTTTTGACCCTGGCGCCCGCGTTGGGAGTTTTTTATGGAAAGGGGCCGAAGTTGCTTTTTCCGTTAAACGGGGTCTCAAGGGCAAGGAGCTTGTCGGACAGTCCTATACACCCCCATTTGACTACTATTCAAATCCGGCAAGGTTTAACTCCTCTCCCGATATAAAGCTAAACCTTGAGGGAGGGTGGCGCGTGTACGGCGCTTCGTTTGTCACTGAAGAAGACGGCACCGGCATTGTGCACATTGCTCCGGCATTCGGCGAGGACGACTACGCGCTTGCCGCCAGAGAAGGACTCCCATTCATTCAGCATGTTGCGACTGACGGGACCTTCCGGCCCGAGGTGAAAGAGTTCGCCGGTCTCCCGGCCAAGCCGAAGGAGAATCCCGCGGCGACCGACGAGAAGATTGCGGCCCATCTTGAGGCGCAGGGGAAACTCCTTAAACGCGAACCGCATACCCACGACTATCCGTACTGCTGGCGATGCGATACGCCTCTTTTAAACTATGCCGCTCCCTCCTGGTTTATCCGCGTAACCGCCCTGCGGGAGAGACTTGTTGAAGAAAACAAACGGATTACATGGGTGCCGAAAGAAATCGGGGAATACCGCTTCGGCAATTGGCTCGCAGAGGCAAAAGACTGGGCGGTTTCGCGTTCCCGCTTTTGGGGCGCGCCCATACCCGTGTGGGGATGCGGTCGGTGCAAGACGTACAGCGTCATCGGCTCCATTGACGAGCTTCGGAAAAGAGGCGCCGAGCACCTGACCAAAATTATTTTGCTCCGCCACGGAGAGAGCAAGAGCAATGTCCTGCACTTCTTGGACGATACTCCAACAACCTTCCCCCTTACTCGCGAAGGAAGGCGCAAGGCAAGGGAAGCAGCCGTCTTTTTGAAGCAGCAACGAGTGGATGTCGTCTTCTCGTCTCCCGTTCGGCGCGCCCGGGAAACCGCCGAAATTGTCGCGAAAGAACTGGCGAAACGGGTAGATATAGACGAGCGGTTCCGCGAAGTTGACAGCGGAACATGGGACGAACGGAAGGAAGACGAAGCGGCGCTCCGGAGGGAGCTTGACGCGTACCACGCGCTCCCGCCGGAGACGTTCTATACAACCAAACGGGGGGAAAGCGGCGAGAGCTGGGAAGATGTGGAGAAACGGATGGCCGAGGGGCTTTCGGATATCCTGCGAAAGCACAAGGGCGAGACGGTCCTCATCGTTTCGCACGAGGGACCCATCGTGCACCTTTTGAAGGCAATCGGTAACATAACGCTGGCCGAATGCGGTTCATATTTTCGCAAAGACCGTTTTGAGGAGTACGCCCGCCCGATTGTCGCCTATGTGGATGCGAACACCGGCAAGGAGTTTGATTTGCATCGGCCCTCAATTGACGGCATTGCGCTTACCTGTGAACGCTGCGCCAAGGAAAGCGGCTCCGGGCGGGGGCTTATGCACCGCGTCGCGGAGGTTTTTGACTGCTGGTTTGAGTCGGGCGCCATGCCTTACGGACAGGCGCATTATCCGTTTGAGCGGGGGGCGCCGGGTTCAAAGGGAAGTGAGTTTGACCCGGTGGGAGGATTTTGGAGAAAACCGAGAGGATACCCCGCTGACTTTATTGCCGAAGGGCTAGACCAGACGCGGGGCTGGTTTTACTCCCTGCTGGTTCTTGGTGTCGGGTTGTTTCAAAAATCGCCGTATAGGCGCGTGATCGTAAACGGCCTCATTCTTGCCGAGAATGGCGCCAAGATGTCAAAGCGGCTCAAAAACTATCCCGACCCGGTTGAGATTGCCGGAAAGTACGGAGCCGATAGTCTGCGGTATTATCTCCTCTCCTCTCCCGTGGTGCGGGGCGAGGAACTTCGCTTTTCAGAGCGGGGCATAGATGAGATTGTGAAGAAGGTGTTTAATCGGCTGGACAATGTATTAGCTTTTTATCTCTTGTATGCGGACACTCTACACGCTACACGCTACACCCGCCCGAACGACGGTTCAGTCGGGCGGGCGCTACACGCTTCTCATGTATTGGACAAGTGGATTTTGGCGAGACTGAATCAGCTGATTAACGAAGTGACTACAGCACTGGAAGCGTATGAACTGGATAAAGCAACGCGGCCGATAGGGGAGTTTGTGGACGACCTGTCAACATGGTATCTTCGCCGTTCCCGCGAACGCATCAAATCGGGCGCGGGAAGCGATAGAGACGAAGCGCTCCAGACGCTTCAGCACGTTCTATTTGAACTCTCAAAAGTGATGGCGCCGTTCACGCCGTTTTTTGCGGAGTATCTGTTTCAAACAGTTCATAATGCGAATACCGCGAATGCCGATGCGAATGCTGCGAATAAGAGCGTGCATCTGGAAGATTGGCCGACAGGAGAGTTAAAAGTTAACAGTGAAAAGTTAAGAGTTCTGGAGGAGATGAGAGAAATCAGGAGAATCGTATCGCTTGCGCTTGAGGCGAGGGCGAAGGCGAACATCAAAGTCCGACAACCGTTAGCAAGTTTAAAAATCAACCTTCGTCCCGAGCTCAGGTCGAGGGAAAATCAAAAATCAAGATTGGAGAAAGAGCTTATCAATCTCATACGAGATGAAGTCAATGTGAAGGAGGTGGTGTTTGACGAGAGTATCCAAACCGAAGTGGAATTTGACACCGAGCTCACGCCGGAACTCAAAGAAGAAGGGCTTCTTCGGGAACTCGTGCGGCAGGTGCAGGACATGAGGAAGCGGCAAGGTTTTAGGTCAGGAGAGTCCGCAAAGCTCATTGTCGCCGCCGAAGGCCCATCGCGGCGCTTCATTGAGCAGAATGGGGGGGAACTTTCCCGCGCCGCAACGCTCAAAAACATAACCATCCAAGACGCAGTAGAAGGCGCCGAGCTCTTTCAGGCCAATGAGCTCTCGCTGCAACTTGTTCTTACTCGAGTTTAATCTATCAGACTTATTCACTTCTTAGAACTTGCGCGTCTTTTCTGTGGGTGTATATTTAGAGGAGACTGGAATAAGCTCTATAACAGGATGTGGAACGAACTAGCTGTAGTTTTGAGGCGGGAAGCTTTCTCCCCTCCAAACTGCAGCTAGAAAGGTTTGTGTTGCAGTATCAAGTGTCTTGCTGTTTGGCAAGAGACGAAGGTGTCTGAAACCTGAAACAAAAAATCTCCGTTTAACGGAGAGAAAGGTCCGCATGAAGCTAAACTGGCGCCGTCTCGGCGCTCTAGTCGCAGCAGTCGCGATGGTGATGATCGCGACCGCAATGGGTACATTCGCCAACGCACCGAATACGGCGAATGTGCAGTCGAACGACCTGCTCGTCGTGAGTCAGGGTACCAGCGAATTGGAAACTGTGTTGGAGCTCGCCGGCATATCGGAAGGAGGTGCCCTGGCGGGCGCTACGCTTGCCACGGCGAATGATGTGACGATCAACACCTCGTTCAACCTGGCTTATCCGAACGACGCGGCGATCAACACTTCGCTCAATGGCGCGTCCATCATCTGGACAGCCATCAACAAAAGCGCGACCTGGAGCAATACCAAGACAACGTTTGCAAACACATCTCCGCCGGCGACAGCGGTGAATGGCACGAATACGGCGCGCAACGGGCCAACAGTGGCGCCGAATAACGGCATTGCTTTGGCAACGAGCGTGGCGTCGAATGAAAGGAGGGATTGCTACGGCACAGAGCTTGCCACATCTTGAGTGTGTAGGCACACGAAGAATCGGGTGCCACTTGCCCCGCACCACTTCCAATGGTGCGGGGCTAAATGTTTTCACAACTTTTGTGCTAACATTTCACGATGACCACGATTGTCTAATTAGCATGGCTACGGCTAAAAGAATTTTTTTGATTCATGGGTGGGACGGCCGACCGGACAACCACTGGTTTCCGTGGCTTACGCTTGAACTTCGGGCAAACGGGTTTGAGGTGTCTGCGCCGCAGATGCCGCATGCGCGTGAGCCAAAAGTCAAAGAGTGGCTGGAGTTCTTGAAACAATACGTCGGGAGGCCGGATAAGGACACCTATTTTGTCGGGCACAGCTTGGGATGCATAACGATAGCCCGTTACCTTGCTAATCTTCCGCCAAAAACTCGTATCGGCGGATGCGTGTTTGTCGGGGGATTTTCCGGACGGCTGAATATCCCAGAGATTCGGGAGTTTTATGAGTTACCATTTGACGGGGAGCAGGCGAGAGCGCACTGCGGTAAATCAGTCATGATTTTTTCAGACAACGATTCGTATGTGCCGATGGAGAAGTCACTTGAGATGGCACGGCAGCTTGGCGCGAAAACAATTCTTGAGCGGGGGAAGGGACACTTCACCGCCACAGACGGCGTCACCGCCCTCCCTTCTGTCCTCTCCGCCCTCCTTAAGAAGTCTTCTTCTTGATTTTCTACTAACTACTTACTACTATCTACTAGCTACTTTGTCCTATCATCTATACACGACCGACGCGCTGGTGCTTGTGAGGTC
>CAYHPP010000005.1:0-13152 GCA_964358745.1 uncultured Candidatus Saccharibacteria bacterium
ACCAGTCTTTCTGGTTCCCCGTTTTCACGGGGATGACATTAAGAAATATCAGTTTCAGTTTGGTGCTTGGAATTTCGTGCTTGTTTAGGGTTTAGGATTTAGTGCTTAGTATTTCTAACAATCTCTTTTTCAAAGCTACTTTATCTTCTCGTAGGGAGCAGACCCATCAAGTGCGCGCAGCAACTCTATATCTCCCGTTTCCATGCGCCACCCCAGCGCTCCGACGTTTTCTTGCAGGTGTTCCCTCTCGCTTGCTTTCGGTATCGCCGTCATGCCCTGTGTGATGATGAAGTTGAGCGCCATTTGAGCGGGAGTCTTGTTATACTTTTGCGACAAGGTATCCAAAACGTTGGTCTCCCCTTTCGCAAGCGCACCCTTCGCGAGCGGGCGGTGGGCGATACGGTGAATGCCCTCCTTCCTGCAAAACGGCGCGACCTCATCGCCCGCTTTCTGAAAGAGCAGATTGTACTCTATTTCGTTCGCTTCAATCCGCGCCTCGGTAAGATAGCTCTGTGCTTTTTTAAGCTGGCTCTCGGTAAAATTGCTTACCCCGATATGGCGCACGAGGCCATCCTTAAGTAACCGCTCCAGAGCCGATAATGTTTCGGTGGCCGGCTCCAAGACCCCCGGCGGAAGCTTGTGGACGAGATAGAGGTCAATGAAATTCACGCCGAGGCGCTTCAAGCTCCCCTCGGCGGCTTTCAGTACCTCGTCGTATTTCAAATGGTCTCGGGAGACTTTGGAGATAATCTGGATTTCTCCCCGCGGGTAGCCCTTGATGGCCGCGCCGACTATTTTCTCGGTGAGCCCGCCGCCGTGAAGCTCGGCCACATCCACAAGCCGGATGCCGAGGTCAAATCCGAATCGGAGCGCCTCAACCGATTCATCAAAATTGGTTGAGTCTTCTTCAAACTTCCCTCCCATGCCCCACGTGCCCATACCAAGCGGCGGAAGATGTAGCGACATACATTCCTCTGTCATTCCCGCGGAGGCGGGAATCTAGAATTAATCGAATTACCTGGATTCCCGCCTCCGCGGGAATGACACTCACCTTTTACACAATGCGTATCTCCGGAAATGGAATGATAAACTTGCCGCGGTAGCCTTTTGTCCGAAGTTTTGGGATAAGCTCGTCGGAAAGATTCCAAGAAAGTAAAAGCGCGTAGTCCGGCTGGGTTGCAAACAGCGTTTCCTCCGAACGCACGGGGATGCGCGAGCCGGGGGCGAAGAGCCCGATTTTAAGGTCGCTCTTTTCAAGAAGGGCATCAAGTATGTCGCTCCCGATGCGGACGGAATTTAGGAGCGTATTTCCTTTTGCCGGAGCGCCGATGCCGACGAGGCGCTTCCCTTTTTCCTTGAGTTCGCGAAGAAGCGCCGCGAGTTTTTCTTTGTGCTCATACACCCGCCTGCCGAATGCCACGAGCGTGTCTCTTTTGTGCAGGCCGGTCCTTTCTTCTTCGGACGCGAGCTTCTGAACGGATTTCTGTATCGCGTACGCGCCCTTCTTCCCGGCATAAACCCGAATGGAGCCGTTGTGGCTTGGAATTCGCTCTGCGTCGAACACTTCCATGCCATAGTTCCTAAAGAGCCGCTGAAGCGGCTTCAGGGAATAGTAGCGCAAATGCTCATGGTAGACGGCGTCGTAGCCAAGCGTCTCAATCATATCAAGCAGATAGCCCGACTCGGAGATAAATGCGCCTTCGGGGGAAAGCAAGAGTTCGATACCGCGCATGAACGAATCCAAATCGGCAACATGCGCGAAAACGTTGGTAGCGGTGATTATTTTTGCCTGCCCGTGCTCCTTTACCACCATGCGGGCTGTTTCCTCATCAAAAAACCGAGAGAGCGTCGGGATGCCATTTTTGACCGCAATCGCGCCCGCGCTTGACGGGTCAATGCCAAGCATCTTCACACCTAAGGAGGCGTAGTTGCTTAACAGCGTGCCGTCATTTGAACCGACATCAATGACGAAGTCATTCGGTCCCACGCTAAACCTCTTAACAAGTCTTTCAACCAGCGCTTTGAAATTCGCGCGCAGGCTATTATTCATCCCCGTCGTGTAAACATACTCCGTAAAGAGCTCGGCGGGGTTCACCACATGGCCGAGCTGAACAAGACCACACGCCTCGCACAAATGGAGTTCAAGCGGATAGACGGCTTCCGGTTTCGGAAGATTCTCCTCGCGCACAAACGCGTCGGAGGGCGGTTGGGCTCCGAGGTCAAGAAACTTGAAGAGGTTGTCGCTCTTGCAGATAAAGCAGGCCATGCGTTAACTATAACCCACCTAGATTGGTAAACCCAGCACTTTTTGAGACCGCGGGGTATTACACCCTGCAGCTCGAAGACTAGAACCTATCCTGCGCGAAAGCGCAGAGTGTTAAAAAGTGCTGGGTAAAGTAACCTCCGTACTACGCGCATGCGTGGCTTCTCACCAAATCTACTCTCCGATAGAAATAAGCCACGATCGTGGCTTATTTCTGAAGAGGTTAAAAGTGAGCCTTTGAAAAAATTACCGAAAGAAATACAGGATGAGACCGCTCTGCTCAAATACTTGCCCAACATTGGGGAGTTGGGCGATGATTTTTACGTCAAGCGGCCCGAGGGAGAGAATATAGTCAATGCGGTACTTCTGAAGTTCAGTTTTGAAATCCTTTTTCAAAAACTCGCGATACTCTCTCGGGAACGCGGCAAGCCGCTCGGTAAGCAGCGGGTCGGAGAAGTCGGGAAAGTCCTTGACTCCGAAAAGTCCTTGCCAATTGGAGTACAAATATCCCGCGGCCTCGCTCTGGTGCTCGTGCAGGTATGCTTCAATCGCATCGGAAGATATCCCCCGCAACCGCAGGAGAGCAAGATAATTGTTTGGCCCTCTGTCTTCCGGAATAAGGACAAAGAGCTCCGTGGAGACATAGCGATTGCAGTGCGTGAATGCCGGAAGGAGGGTGTTCAGTTCAGACATCTCCGCACTGGTTTCGTTCACAAAAACGACGCAATCCTTTTCGCGCTCGTTTAAGAGGTCAAAGAGGGGCGCATAACCTTGCATGTTGGCATACGCGGGTTTAGAAGATGTATAGGCGCTTATCTCTGTGTAAACGCCAAACCAGAGCGATGAGGCGGCCGCAAATGCCGCAAGCGCCCCCCAGAGATACCGATGCCATGCGCGAACCGTGTTGAACAAGAGCGCAAACCCTGCCACCATCGCGAGCGGAATAGTGTACTGCACGAAGTGATACGGCCAGATCGTTCGTCCGGTTAGGATTTGCTGGCT
Source organism: uncultured Candidatus Saccharibacteria bacterium (assembly GCA_964358745.1). Classification (GTDB taxonomy): domain Bacteria; phylum Patescibacteriota; class Minisyncoccia; order Phycocordibacterales; family UBA10002; genus UBA10002. The sequence continues at coordinate 3,266 of CAYHPP010000005.1, forward strand.
GTAAGTCCACAACCCCCCAAGCAACAGTGCAAGGCAAAACAAATGCCACATTTCAATCCCCTCTCCAAAGGTCTGACTTTGAATCGGAAACAAGGTCGGACCTTGTTTCCTCCTCTTCCAAAAGAAATCAATGACGAGCACAATGAGAAAGGCAAGGAAAGCGGCAAGAAGGAGTTTGTTGAGGAGCGGATAATGCGTCAAAAACAGACCGCTTCGAAGTACGGCGCTTTCATACAGTGGACTCTGGCTCGCGAGCCACGCGCTGTACCAATAGGGCGCGGCAAAAAGCGCGCCGAGGGGCGCGATAAACGCAAGCTTCGCCGCCACCCTGTATTCCCTGCGCGCAAGAAAGATGATGACAAGCGCCGCAAGCACCGAGAGCGCCGTACCCCAGCTGAAAAAATAGGTACTAAACATGAGCGCGAGCAGCAGGGATGCGGCGGCAAGCGCGCTTTTTTGTCGTGGCGTATTCTGGACGAGCGCCAAAACGGAAAGCAGGAAAGAAAAGAAAAAAATACCGCCGAGAATCGGATGAACGGGCCGCGCCCACAAGAGAAAGGAGCCGGGTGATGACGCACCCGTAAGATACGAAAGAACGGTACGATAATCCACCAAGTCATAGCCAAGAACGATGAGAAGGCCGCAGGCAATAGCGTTGAGCTTATGTGGTAACCCTCCGTCTCCCGTCAGTCGCAACAGAACTGCATAGACAAGCAGGAACAAGATTGCCGGCAAGATAAACTTGCTCAAGATGAGCGTCGCAGCGGGAGTGATTCCGAAAAGAAGGCTCGGAAGCGCGTAGAGCCATTCCCCCGTCGGCGGCGAGAGCGGGGGCGCATCCTTGTACTCAAAAAAGAACGGGGACCCGAGCGCTTCGTGGCCGTCTAGCACCTCTTGAATTCTCGCGAGATACGACGCTTCGTTCGGCGTCTGGAGCATGGGGATGCCCCGATACGCGTCCCCGAGAGACGCGATGAAGAAGATGTTCGGCAGGCCGTAGATAAGCGCGATGAATACTGCCGTGAGTATCGCTAGTTTGTGCGGACGCAGTCGTGATAGCATGTTGACGCAATATATCATACTATAGCAGCTATGAAATTGTTATCGGGAAATGTTCAGAGAGCGCTCCACTGCCCCGCGTGCAAACAAGGTCCGCTCACGCTTCGCGGAAGTGAATTTGCGTGCGGCGGATGCCCGGCGCGTTACCCAATACTAAACGGCAAGCTCTGTTTTACCAAACACGCCGACAAAGACATGCGGCAATACGAGATGGAAGCGACTACGTTTGTCAACCGTCTCAAAAAACTCGTCAAGGAGTGGCCGGCGGTTTTTGTGTTCCTCACTTATGCAATCGGCAGCGTTTCGTTCCTCGGACAGAAGCCTAGGAAAACAATAGAAAAACTCTACGGAGCCAAGGCCGGAGAGAAACTCATCGTCAATGTGGGCTCGGGCATCACCAAGGTACATCCAGCCGTTATTAATCTTGATATCTTTCCGTTCAGAAATGTTGATATCGTCGCAGATGCCGCGGCCCTTCCGTTCAGGGACAATTCGCTTGATATGCTCATTTCCGAATCAACGCTTGAGCATACGCTTCATGCGGAAGAGGCCATGCGTGAGATGCGCCGCGTCGTGCGGCCGGGGGGCTTTGTCTACATTAGCATTCCGTTCGTGATGCCCTTCCACGCATCGCCGAACGACTACCTCCGACTGACGCACGAGGGCCTTAAACAAAAATTCCATGACTTTTCGCCGCGGAAAATCGGGGCTCTGGGCGGACCCGCGTCGGCGTTTGTCACCTTCCTCATGTACTTTCTCGCGCTCCCCTTCTCTGCCATATCGGAGGCGGCGTATAATCTCGCAACTTACTTTTTTATGGTGATCCTCTCTCCACTCCGTATTTTTGACTTCATCTTCAACCTCTTCCCGCGCCACTTGGAAGTCTCCACGCTCATCTACTTCATCGGAGAGAAAAAATCGTAGAAATCACAAATCCATCTCCTTTCGATAGTACGCCACAGTTTTGCGGAGACCGGTCACGATGTCGACGGTCGGTGCCCAGCCGAGTTCTTTTTTGATGTGGCCTATATCGGCAATAAGGACGCTTGGGTCCCCTGCTCGCGCCCCCATATCTTTTTTCGGCAGCTTCCGTCCCAAAACCTTCTCAAGCGCAGCAAAAACTTCATACATGTAGAGTCCCTTACCACTTCCCACGTTGTACACAGCAGCCCCCCTCCCCTTTTCCGCCGCGAGCATATTGGCGCGCACCACATCGTCAATGAATATGTAATCTTTTTTTTGTTTCAAGCCCCAATAAACGGGGACAACTTCTCCCTTGAGCGCCGTTTGAATCCACTGCGGCACCGCGCGCGTTACCGGCTGCTGGCGGTCGCCCGGGCCGTAGACATTGAAGTACCGAAGCGAAACGCTCTCAATGCCGAACGCGTGGTAATAGGAAGAAAGCGCGTGTTCAAAGGCAAACTTGGACGCGCCATACGGATTTACCGGCTCCTTGCGGTCATCTTCCCGTATCGGGACGCGCTCCGGCTCGCCGTAGACTCCCGATGAAGAAGAGTAGACGATTTTTCGGACGCCTTTTTTTCTCATGGCATCAAGAAGTGCAATACCGCCCATGAGGTTCCGCTTGAAAAAGAGAGGGGGATTGGCGAGCGAGCGGCTGATGACTCCCTCTGCGGCAAGGTGAAAGACGATATCCACTCCGGTGAGCAAGCGGCGAAGGAGTTTTTCATCCGAAACCTCGCCGCGGATAAGCCGCACGCCTCGGACATTGAGTGTTCCTCTCCCGCTTGAAGAAAAGTCATCAAGCACAATCGCCTCATGCCCCTCTCTGCATAAGCTGCTGACCAAATTTGAGCCGATTAATCCGGCCCCCCCTGTTACCAATACCTTCATGTTTTTTTCGGCTTCATCCGATGATAAGCAACGGTTCTTCGAAGTCCCTCGTCCAAACCAACGCGCGGTTTCCAGCCGAGCTCCTTTTGGATTTTCCGTGTATCGGCAATCGCGTACTTGGGGTCTCCCGGTCTTTCTCCCATGTCTTTGAGCACAAGTCTTTTTCTCACAATCTTTTCAATGCTTCGCAGAATGTCTATCATCCATATCCCCTTTCCGTTTCCGACGTTATACACCTTAAATCTGTGCCCCTTCTTTGCCGCGCACGCAAGAGCTGCTGCCACATCATCCACGTAAACGTAGTCGCGCTTTTGCCGCCCTTTCCAGTAGTAGGGCACCGGCTCCCCCGCAAAGGCGGCATCAAGCCACATCGGGATGGCGCGCGTCGCATTCGGCTGTTCGTCGTTTGGCCCGTACACATTGAAAAAGCGGAGGGCGATTCCCTCTATTCCAAATGCGTGAAAGTAAGCGCTCATCGCGTGCTCAAACGCCAATTTTGAGGCGCCATAAGGATTGATAGGGCCAATGGGGTCACGCTCGGCAATCGGGGTCCGCTTGGTGCCATCGTAAGATGCCGCGCTTGAGGCGTATACGATTTTCTTGATTCCCGCTTTCCGCATCGCTTCAAGAAGTTCGATGCCATTCATAAAATTGTTCTCGAAGTACACCTTCGGATTCGACATGGAATATGAAATAGTTGACGTGGCAGCCAAGTGAAAAACAGCCGATACGCCTCTAAGAAGGCGCGCAAGAAGCCTGCTATCAGCAATAGACCCCTTGGAAAATGTTGCTCTCCTATCCACAAGCCGGCGAAAACCTGACGACAGGTCGTCAACGACCACAACGCGGTAACCCAGGTCACAGAGGTGTCGAACAAGATTGGAGCCGATAAATCCAGCGCCGCCGGTTACAAGGACCTTGTGTTTATTTTCTCGCGTGAATCTTTTTCCAGAGCGCATAGGTGTCTTTAAGAAATCCAATGATAATTCTTGGCCGAACGAAGGCGATGATTTTCCCGCGGCGGCCAACTTCGGAATCGGCAAAGCCGCTCTGCCGGTGAAAATGGTGCACCCCTACTTCGCCGATGGTGAAGCCCTTCGCAAGCGCCGTGAGATACACTTCAACGTTAATGACGCCTTGGGTAAGCGTTGGCAAAAAATCAACCGCATCAATCACGCGCCGGCGATAGAGCTTAAACGCGCAGTTGATGTCCCGAAGCTCTAACCCGAAAAGCAGGCGCATCGTTAGGTTGTAGAGCGCGGACATCCAGATGCGCATCCACGGGTCGTTCCTTTTCAGCTTGTATCCGGTAACGATGTCAAAATGCCCGATCTCTTCCAAAAGAAGATCAAGCTCCCGTATGTCAAACTGCCGGTCGCCATCGGTAAAAAAAATAAGCTCCTTGTGAGCATTCTTGAATCCGGTGCGGAGAGCCCCGGCATAGCTCACATCGCTTCCGCGGCTGATAACTCGCAGCTTCGGAATCTCGAGCTCAAGCTCTTTTGCTATTGTATTCGTCCCGTCGGTGCTCGCTTCGCTTGTAATGAGGAGAATTTCATAGTCAAGGAAATGCGCCTTGAGGTAGCGGCTGATTTCCTCCGCTATCGCCCGCACGCTGTCACGCTCATTATACACCGGCACAAAAACCGAGATGCTGCGGGCGTTCATAGAAAAGCATTATACACGGGAGCCTCCGTTTCTCAAATATTAAAACCCATCAAAAGAAAAAGAGCGTGAGAATTGCTTCTCACGCCCGGGTACCAAGTACCAATTGTTCTGCTTAGTTCGCGGTAGCTGGTGCGCCGCTCTGCCAGCGCGGCCCGATTTCCTTTTGGAGTTCCGCTCCCCGTTTCTCCCAATACGCGCCGGCGCTCGCTTCTTTGCGGGCGCGCACGTGCTCCGGGGTATTCATGTACTCATGCGCCCAATCCCGTAGTGTAAGCACGCGCTCCGGCGGCACGACGGTCTTCTTCATGACCGCGTTCTTCCAGTTGAAGATATCGGGGTCGAAGTCCGGGTCCAGATGCCCGTTCGCGACGGCATACTCGAAGAGCAGACACCCGGGAAACGGAATCGGAATGAAGGGGGTGCAGTAGGCCGAACCCGCCTCAACGAGGCGTTTCCCGAGCTCGGCGCTCGAGCGCATTTCTTCCTCGGTCTCGTCCGGGAACCCCATCATCATGTTGATGGGACAGGTGATGCCGACCTCCGAAGCGACGCGGACAAGCTCCACCACGTCAAGGTTCTTGTGGTCGAGCTTACCGGTTGCGTACTTGTCCACGATTCTCTGGGAAGCGGATTCAACCGGAAATACGATTTGGTTGAAACCCGCCTCCTTGAGTAGAAGCAGAAACTCGCGGTCAATGACCAAGTGGCCGGCGGTATTCCGCTTGAGAAAGTGCACGAGGTTCACTCCATTCACATCTGCGATCTCAAACCCCATGCTTCGAATCAGCGTGAAGAGCTTGGAGATGCGCGCTTTCTTCGCGAGGAGCGTATCGTCCTCAAAGTAGAGCTTCTTCACTCCCAGCGCTTGAAGGCGGCGAGCCTCCTCCATGACGCGGCCAATTGACTTGAAACGAAGCCCTCCAATGTTGCCCGTTTCCGATGCATGCTCCTTTTCGGAGGAGATGTGACAATACAGACATTTGGCCCAACAGCCGCGGGAGGTCATTATTGAGCCGAACCGCGCATTCCCGAGGGCGAGTACCGCGCGGGGAGCGAGCTCATCATAGTGGAAGAACGGAAGCTTCTCCCACCGCGGCATCGGAAGCTCGTCCAGATTCTGGCAAACGTCCGTAGGCGCCACCGGCTGGCGAATCATTTTGCCGTCCTTCATGCGCGCAATACCGGAGACGTGAGCGAGGTCTTGTTTTTGGATGAGGGAGCGCACGAGGTTTACGATGATACGCTCGCCTTCCGTGAGACAAATGGCATCTACATCGCCGCTTTTGAGAAACCGATCGGCAAGGGCGCGCGCATTCACTCCGCCAACAACGACGACGACGCCGCGCGATACCGCTTTGGCGGCGCGAGCGACTTGGAGTGCCATCTTGGTCTGGGGCGTGAAGTTGGAGTTGATGCCAACAACGCCATAGCCGCCTCTCGCAATCGCCTCGCTTAGCCGCGCCTCGGTCATGCCAATACGGATAAGACCGTTTTCCTGCTTAACAGGCTTCCGGAAGGTGTTTTCCAAGCGGTCATCCCGCGTACCGACTGTCGCGTCGAGAATGTCGGCGTGAAAGCCAGCATCTTCAAGCGCTCCGGCAAGATAGAGCAGACCGAGTTCCGGATCGGGTCGTGGCGTCTCTATCTCCATGAGTTGATTGGGAGGAGAGATAAGTAAGATTTTTTCGAAGTTCAAGAGAAGGCCTTGGTTTGGGGTTTTGTTTTGAACTGCTAGCAGTTGGAAACGAACAGCGTTTCTAGAAAAATCCTATCACTTTTTGTTAAATCTGTCAATGTCCTCGCGAGTTGTAAAATAAAGATTCTTTGCGCCAGTGACGGCCCGCACGTCATGGTGTCGTATAAACCCCTCCATCATAGAGGTGAGGTAGTACTCCCCGTTTCGATGCTGCTTCGGCGAATACGAAAAAATATCCGCATTGACGACTATTACGCCTCCGGCGGCGATGTTTGACTTGGGATGTAATGGTTTCTCTTCAAGCTCAAGTATCCTCCCATCGGGAGAGAGCGTTACCACTCCGGAGTGCGTCGGATCGTCAACGACATGAGTAAGCCACGAGCATTCATGCGAGAAGCACTCTTCCATTTCCTTATTGCTTGGAAGTTCGTCCGAATAAATGAGCGCAAAACGCTCTTTTGACTTGAAATGCCCGCGCGTCAAAAGAAGCGAATGCGCGTTCCCTTTTTCCACGTTGTCATTGACAACATACGAGATTTTTCTGCCCAAAAACTTCTCGCCCAGAAACGCTTGTATCTTTTCTCCCATGTACCCGATAACCACAATCACCTCATTAACTTCAGGCGGAAGCGTTGAAATGATACGCTCCAGAAATGTTTTGCCTCCTACGAGTAAAAGCGGCTTGGGTTTCTCTTCCGTAAGAGTGCCCATCCGCTTTCCCTTCCCCGCTGCTAGAATGACGGCCTTCATCAAAGTAAATATACGAAAATGCGAATTATACGAATCAACGAATTGCTACGAAAAGGAAAAATAGGGCGCCGATTGGACTAAACTAACCCGTTTACCTTGTTCTCCCTACCGACTCCCACTTTCCTTCCGTTTTTTTGAGCTTCGGGTGGAACACAATGGCGTGCCAGACGACGACCTGCCAACTCTCGGCATGCGCCGTCACATTATTGGGATTCACCACCGGAACGAGAATGCAGGCGTCGGCAACCTTTGCCGTGTGGCCGCCATCGCGCGAGACGATGCCGACAATTTTCGCCTTCCGCTTTTTCGCGTAGTCAAGCGCGTGCACAATGTTCAGGCTGATTTTCTGCTCTGCATTGCCGCCGCCAACCGAAAACACCATGACCGCATCGCGGCTCCCGATGCGACTGTGTTCGAGCCACCGCGCAAATACGCTGTCCCACCCGTCGTCGTTTACCCGCGCGGTAAGCTCGGAGACGTTGTCGGTGGGGGCGTAAGATTCTATGTGCGTAATCTTCCGGAAGTCATTGACCGCGTGGGAGGCATTGGCCGCGGACCCGCCAACGCCAAGCAGAAAAAGGCGCCCCCTCTTTTTCTGGACGCTCTGGAGAATCGCGACAACTTTTTCAATCGGCGAACGGTCAATAGTCTTCGCGATTTTCGCAACTTCCGCAAGATATTGTTCAAGGTAAGGTTGAGGCATTGGATACAAAATCTACGAGTTGTTGAAACTTACTTTAAACTTCCAAACTTACAACTTGTAACCTGCTTTGAGGCCGTCCTCATAAAACATCTTAACGGTATCAAGCGAGAGTTTTTCTAAGTCATATCCCCACTTGTTGAGCTTCTTCAAGATGTCATTTGGCACAGTAATGATGTGGCACCCTGCTTCTTCCGCCTGCATGATATTGAAGATTTCTCGCGTACTCGCCCAGAGGAGTTCGGCTTTTTTGTTTTTCGCAAGAAGTTTCCGTGCCGCCTTCATGACCGGCACCGGGTCGCGCCCCGTGTCCGCGATTCGCCCGGCAAAAACAGAGACAACCGATGCTGTTTTCGGCGAGAGCGCCTCCGCTGTCTCCTTCACCTGTGTAAGTGTAAGGATCGCGGTTACATTTACTTTGATGCCACCTGACGCCAGTTTTTTTACAAGCGGAAGCGAGGAGATGCCCTTCGTATTGGTAATGGGAATTTTCACGTATACATTTTCTCCCCACGAAGCAATGGTCTGCGCCTGCCGCTCCATCTCCACAAAATCGTCAGAAAACACTTCAAACGAAATCGGCTTGTCGGGGATGGCTGCAAGCACTTCTTCGGCGAACACTTTGTAGTCGCCGACTCCCCCCTTTCGCATCAGCGTTGGGTTGGTTGTAAAACCCTTGATAAAGTGTTTCTTAGCAAGCTCCTGCATCGCGGCCTTTTCCGCCCCATCCGCGAAAATTCTAACACTGAAATCCGTAATCAGTTTCATAATTTCATTACTATAACATCAATAGTTAACATTTCATTTCAAAGGGAATATTGACTCACCACATCTTTCATAGTATGATTCCCCCAGGTATTCTAAACAAAAACTCGCCGGAAAAGCTATCACTGCTTGAAGGCGATCAAAAGGGAGACTGCTAAATGAATATTGACAACTTCTCGAACCCGCTTCGCGCGGCCATTCTAGCCGCCGTAGAGGTGGGCACGTTGATCGCGGGCGGACGATGGTCCCGCGCAGGGCAAGAAAAAGCCCATCCCACATTCGGCATCGCTTCAGTCACTGATTCAGACATTGAGGGACAGGCCGCCATTATCGCTAGAATTCGGAGCCAATTCCCCTCCGCGCGATTCTTTGCGGAGGAAAAAGGGAATGACTATCCGGCATCAGGAAACGAGGAATTGGTTTTCTCCGTGGACTCGGTGGACGGCACCACACCCTTCAGGCACTCGCTCCCCATGTGGTGTACGGCTCTTGGCATGATGCAAAACGGCATACATACGGGCGGCGTGGTGTATGCGCCGGAAGTGCTCGGAGGGCTCACCATCGCGGGAGAAAAAGGCCGCGGCGTACGCTTGTGGGAACATGGGTCGAATGAAGGTGTCCCGGTACGGGTCAGCCAAAAGGTTCCGTCAAGACCATATGTCATGACGGGGGTGAACGTGCTCCGATTAGGATGGTATGACAGGTTCCTCTCCGGGCTTCAACGAAACCTTAGACCGCGCGGTATCGCCGAATCCGGAGCGCTCGGCCTTGCACTTGTTGCCGCCGGACGCGTGGACGCGCTGGTTCAGTCTCCGCAATTGCCGCATGACTGGATCGGCGGATATGCTATGTTGCGTGAGGCCGGCGGAGAAATTCGGTGCTATCACATCAAGCGGGGGGAAATGGTTGCAGTAGCATGCCCAACAGCCGTCGACTATGATTACACCGAGGAACGATTGGGCTTCATTGCCGGCCATAAAGAACTTGTGCAAGAACTTTTCTCCACGTTACAGCGAAGCACTCGGAGAGCGCAGGAATAGCCAACATAGCGAGAGAACTGTAATCTTCATGACGCCGCTTCTCGTGAGGGGAGACGGCGTCTTTTCATTAACTGCGTCATCATGACATTCCGGGGTCATTGAAAAAAGAGAAAGAAAGCATACTATACATCTTATGTCAGAAATCATCATAAGCCGCGTTCCGTTTCGCGTCTCGCTTGGCGGCGGCTCAACGGATTTACCCTCATACTGCAATACGCACGGCGGGTTCATTTTTGGCGTAACGGTCAATCTGTTTATGGACGTTTTCATAAAGGAGCCCCGCTCCGACGACCTCATCCACGTGCACTACAAGAATTTTGAGGCAGTGCCGACTATTGATGAGGTAAAACATGCC
>CAYHPP010000006.1:0-13118 GCA_964358745.1 uncultured Candidatus Saccharibacteria bacterium
TCGCTTGAAACCGCGCAGACTAAAATTGAGGGGTTCAACTTTGACGCGCGGAAGCATGTGCTTGAGTACGACAACGTGCTTAACCATCAGCGTGGCGTCGTGTATGAGCGCCGCAGGAAAATACTCCTTGGCGATTCGGAGGCCGTGGAAGACTATCTCGCCCTCATCGGCGCCGGGAACGAGGCGTTTCAAAAAGCGGTTGACGATAAAAAGAAACAGCTCGGTGCCGATTTTTATCCCGCTATCCAGCGTCTCGTCTTGCAGACGATTGACCTCCTCTGGGTGGAGCACTTGGAGGTCATGGACTACCTGCGAGGCAGTGTGAACCTGCGGGCCTACGGTCAGCGCGACCCGCTCGTGGAATACAAACGGGAAGGACTGCGTATGTTCAAGGAGATGGAGGAGAATATCATCTCGCAGGTCATGAACATTCTCCCGCGTGTTGGGGGCGCGGTCTCTGCGCCCGAGCAAATGCGCCTGCAAGAAGTCCACGAACAGGCCCAGCTCATTGGCTCGGGCGACGAGGAGTCGGATGCGAAGCACCAGGGGAATGTCTTGCGGTCTTCTGTTCCAACCAACCCCGACGGCTCAAAGCTCGGCAGAAACGACCCTTGCTACTGCGGTAGCGGCAAGAAATTCAAAAAGTGTCATGGGAAATAGGATTCTAAAAGCTCTAAGAGAGGCTGGTTACGAGATATATTGCGACGCGGAGAAACTTGGGACGTTGAATATCCCCATCGTGGATTTCGAGATTAAAAAATTGATATGGAATTTCGATCTGCCGCTTTGGGGAAAGGATAGTGAGAATTGGAATCTGACTCCGTGGGGCGTCATCAACGAGGTTCCCGGGAGCGGCAGCCAGCGGAGAAGGGTAGAAGAGGCCGATCTGAAATTTCCAGTTCTCGTCATCGAGAAAAGCGGCAAGTGGCTCATCATCGACGGCGTGCACAGGCTTGTGAAGGCGTTTTTGAACAAACAAAAGACAATACAGGTGAAGATAATATCCCCGGATTTGGTCGAGAAATATCCGTGGAAGGCCGATTCGAAGAACATCAATGCGCTGGACAAATAATATGAAATACCACAAGCCCGTATGAGCTGGGCAGTAAAAGGTAGAAGTGTCATGGGAAATAACATGAAGATAATCAAGAAAAAAATCTGGCCGGAGTATTTTGAGGCCGTGGCGAGCGGAAAGAAGAAATTTGAGCTTCGGCTTAATGACTTTGATATTCAAGAGGGAGACACATTAATCTTGGAAGAATGGGATCCAAAAACGAAAGAGTACACCGGCCGGAGGATTGAGAAACAAGCTGGTTATGTGGGAAAATGGAAACTGGAGGACCTGTCGGCATTTTGGCCGGAGGAACAGATAATGGAGAAGGGGATTCAAATTATTTCACTGAATTAATAGTTAGAAAACGCACATGAAGATACGAGGAATTGATTTTGTGTTTTTGAATGTGTCGGACTTCAGGAAGTCGGTGCGGTTTTATGAAAGAGTGCTCGGACTCAAGAAGACGAGCGAGTACAAAGGCATGTGGGCGGAGTTTGATGCGGGGAATATGACGCTCGCTATCGGTACCTACGGCAAGGGGCCGAGCGCAAAGCGCCGAAAGAATACAACCTCAATCGCGCTCGCGGTCCGGGACGTTGGTGCAGCGATGAAGGAACTTAGGAAAAAGAAAGTAACCGTCGTGTGGCCGCTGCAGGAACACGGCGTCTGCTTCATGGCGATGATTACCGACCCCGACGGAAACGAGCTCATGCTGCACCAGCGCAAAGATGGCACCGTCGGCTAACCCACAGGTATATTCTAATGTTCTCAAGAACATCAGAATGAATGCAAACGGCAGACGCAGGCGAGACACAAGATAGGTTTGGGGGTTGCAAAGGATAGAAAACAAAAAGATGAAGACCGAAAAAACAATCACCATTTGCTGCAGCGCGTCTTTTTATCGGCAGGCGCTTGAGGCGGAGGAGAAATTAAAAAAAGCGGGGTTCTCTGTGCTTATTCCGGACACCGCATATCGCATGAGGCAGACCGGGAATTTCAATGTATCTGCGTACAAGACCTGGTATTCCAATGACGCGGATTGGGACAAGAAGACTGCGTTTATGCGAAGGCACTTCGACAAGGTTCTCAAGGGAGATGTAATTTTGGTGTTGAATTGTGAAAAAAACGGCATCGCCGGATACATCGGCGGAAACGTGCTTATGGAGATGGCACTTGCTTTTTATCTCAAGAAGCCGATATACATCTTGAATCCGATTGATCAAAAATTGCCGCTGTATGAAGAAATTCTCGGAACACAACCGACTTTTCTTAACGGCAGTCTGGAGCGTCTTCCATGAAGATTATTCTTGGTTCTAAGTCTGAAAATCGCCGGTGGGTTCTGCGGCAAGCAGGATACACATTTGGCGTGATGGTGTCCGATGTGAATGAGAAGTCGATACGGCATGACAATTTCTATGAGCTGCCGCTTCTCCTTGCCCGCGCGAAAACCGAGGCGCTCCTTCCTCGCGTCAAGGAATCGGCGCTGCTTATCACCGCCGACCAAGTCGTTGTCTGGAAAAATGAACTGCGCGAGAAACCTCGCGACCTCAATGAGGCGCGCCGATTCCTTGAGACTTTTTCTGGAAGTCCGTTTCCTGCGGAATGCGTAAACGGGATTATGATAACGAACACGACGACGGGGCACTCCAAGCTGGAGCGGGAGATTTCCAAAGTATTCTTTTCCAAAATTCCTCCGGAGAATATTGAGTCCTTCCTTGCAAGCGGCGACGCGCTCGCATTTGCAGGAGGATTCACGCCGCAATCCCCGCTCATTGCTCCTTTCATCCGGATTGAAGGGTCATTGGAAAGCGTACTCGGCCTCCCTATAAATGTTGTGAAGCGATATATGAAAGAATTGACATAACTTCTCACTTTTAACTTTCAACTTTAAACTTTCAACTATCCAGATGCCTCACTTGCACGAAAAAATAGATTTTACGGTAGAGGTCTTCATCGTGCACAAGAACCGTGTGCTCCTTCGTATGCACGACAAATACAAAAAATGGATGAGCGTCGGCGGGCACATCGAACTGCATGAAGACCCCATCGAAGCGGCGTATCGCGAGGTGAAGGAAGAAGTCGGACTTGATATTGAACTCGTGGGGAATCCAGTAATCGAAGGCCCGCTTGATCACTCAAAAGAACTTATCCCGCCGGTAGCCTTGAACCGTCATCCGTCAGACACGCCCGGCCACGAGCACGTCACGTTTGTGTATTTCGGCCGGGCAAAAAGTACAGAGATAAAAGCGCTCTATACGAGCGATAAAAGCGAGGAGTGTAAGTGGTGTTCGCGGGAGGAAATAGAAGGCATGGATTTGTGGTTAAACATACGGAAATATGCGCTCGCGGCGCTTGATCGGCTCAAAGAATAGATCGTACCCTATTCCACGTCCATAGAGTTGCCGTCTAGCAAATTCACCACGGTGGTGAATTTGCTAAAGTGTAATCTTTTACTCGAGAAAACAGTTTGATGTGTACACATAACTATGAGAAACAAGGTATCAGCAAAGGAAGGAAAGGGAGCCAAGAGAACCGTGGCGGTATCGGGCGGCTTTGACCCGCTGCATATCGGGCATGTTCGCCTCATCAACGCGGCAAAGAAACTTGGCGACAGACTCGTCGTCATTTTGAACAACGACAACTGGCTCCTCGCAAAGAAAGGGTTTGTGTTCATGGGAGAGCGGGACCGGAAGGAAATCTTGGAGTCGCTTTCTTCGGTGGACGCAGTGACGCTCACCTCGCACAAGAAGGGCGACCCCGACCGGAGCGTGTGCCGCGAGCTTCTAAGATTGCGTCCTAGCATCTTTGCAAACGGCGGAGACCGTACGACCGCGGATGCCGGCAGAAAGACTTCTTCGCTTAACCCTGAAGTGGAGCTCTGTCGGAAACTTGGCATCAAAACTGTCTTCAACGTCGGGCGCGGAGGAAAGATGCGTTCAAGCACGGAGCTCCTCTCTCGCTTCAAAAGATCTTGAAGGTGCGGTATAGTTATCGCGTGTCCGCCATCATAGAAGTCAACAATTTGGTGAAAGTGTTTGGCTCGGTCCGCGCGGTAAACGGACTGTCTTTTTTTGTTGAGGAAGGGACCATTACCGGGCTTTTGGGACCCAACGGGGCGGGGAAGACGACCACCATCCAGATGCTTCTTGACCTCATCACCCCGACGAGCGGCTCCATTCGCATCTTCGGCAAAGACTACCGGTCTCATCGCGAAGAGATTCTGGGGAAACTGAATTTTTCTTCGCCCTATGTGTCGCTTCCGGGAAATCTCAAAGTCACTGAAAACCTGCTTACCTTCGGGAGACTCTACGGAGTGGAGAACTTGCGGGACAAGATTGAAGAACTCGCGGACTTTTTTGAAATTCGCGCGTTTATGGGGAAGCTCACCTACAATCTTTCCACCGGCCAGTTGACGCGCCTTAACCTTACCAAAGCGCTTTTAAATAACCCCAAACTTCTTCTTCTTGACGCGCCGACAGCCTCCCTTGACCCGGATATTGCCGACCGCACCCGAGCCCTCCTCATGCGCATCCAGAAAGAGAGAGGCGTTACGATTCTCTACACATCGCACAATATGGAGGAAGTTGAGGAAATTTGCGACCGTGTCATCTTTATCCAGCACGGCCGCCTCAAAGACGAAGGGACGCCCGAGGAACTCGTGAAAAAGTACGGCCATGAAGATTTGAATGATGTGTTTTTGCATATAGCCCGTACCAGTTAGCAGATTAAAGATTTAAGATTAAAGCTAAGAGAAAGCAATTCTTACTGAAATCTTTCAACTTAAATCTTACAACTGTTTATGAAATTTCACCGCATCAACGCACTCCTCATCCGCCACCTCTATCTTTACCAGAGGAGCTTTCCGCGCATCATGGACATCATCTACTGGCCGGTGATGGAACTCCTCGTGTGGGGGTTTTTGAGCGTCTACATCGAAAAGCTCAATGTCGGGGGATTCAATGTTGTGACGGTACTCTTGGGCGCCGTTATCTTTTGGGATTTTCTCAATCAGTCTCAAAAGTCGGTTTCCATAGCGTTTCTCGAAGAGATTTGGGAAAAGAACCTCCTCAACATTTTCGTGACGCCGCTTCGCCTTTCCGAGTTTTTCGTCTCAACGCTTCTTGTCGGACTCGTCCGGCTCATTCTCGTCGGCATCATTCTCGCGGTGCTTTCATACCTTCTGTACAGCTTCAACCTTTTCTCACTCGGCTTTGCGCTCATTCCCTTCGTGCTGAATCTCTTTTTGTTCGGATGGGCGCTCGGACTCTTCGCCAACGCCATCATCTTGCGCTTTGGAACTTCGGCGCAGATTCTCGCGTGGGGTTTTCTCGTCCTCATCCAGCCATTTTCGGCGGTGTTTTATCCGGTTTCGGCTCTCCCTTCCTTTCTTCATCCGATTGCCTATGCGCTTCCTTCCACATATGTATTCGAGGGGATGCGCTCGGTGATGGTAACTGGCGGAGTTTCGAGCGCGTACCTCTACGCCGCGATTGCCGGGAACGCAATCTATCTTCTCCTTATGATTTGGTTTTTCTTTAGAATGTTCGCCTACGTCAAGCGGGAGGGGAAGCTCCTCAAACTTGAGGGTTAAGTGTATAATTCCTCTATGCTCAAAAAGATTCTCATTGCGGGAATTATCGCGGCGGCCCCTCTATCCGCCTCGGCCGCTTCCATCCATTTCGGCGACTATTTTCTTAAAGGCGCGCAGAGCGTCTCCGATGATGTGTATGTTTTCGGCGAGACGGCAACCTTCGCCGGCCGCGTGGAAGGGGACTCATTTGCGGCGAGCCGGTCTATTTTCAGCCAAAGCGAAATCGCCGGAGACGCGCTTTTCCTCGGGGAGACCGTTCGGGTTGAGGGCGTAATTTCAGACGATATCCGCGTCGTGGGCGGGGTGGTTGTAATTAACGGAAGCGTTGCGGACGACGTCATCGTTATAGGTTCGCGAGTTACCATCGGTCCGGACGCGTTGGTGGGAGGAACGCTTTATGCGATTGGCGGCGAAGTGGAAATTCGCGGGAAGGTTTTAGGTGGCGCCAAGGTGAACGCCGCGCGCTTCCTTCTTACGGGGGCGGTTGAGGGAGATGTGGAACTGTGGGGCAAGGCGGCGTTTGAGAAGACCGCGCGCATTGGGGGAGATTTTATACAGCATGCGAGCGGCAAGACGGCGGCTCCCGTTAACGTGACCGTCGGCGGCAACGTGATTTTTGATACGGCAGAGCGCGGGGGCATGGGAATTCCGCGCTCGTTCTTCGGAGGGGTTTTTTCGCTCAAGGTGCTTATGGCGCTTATGCTCGGTTTTGCGCTGTTCTTTCTCGCGCGGGAGCGCACCGAGGAAGTGCTTCTTGATGTGCTTCCCAATTTCTGGATGCGCGCGCTTCGCGGACTTCTTATTCTGCTTCTACTTCCCGCGGCGGTTTTGATTCTTCTCTTTTCGGTTGTAGGCATTCCTCTCGCGCTCGCGCTCGCCTCTCTCTTTCTCCTCCTCCTTGTGCTTTCATTTGCCTGCGCCGGTATTCTTTTGGGAGCATGGATAGAACAGTTTCTCTTCAAGCGCTCGGCCTTCCCGCTGTCCTACCGCCCGGTGCTCTTGGGCGTCATCGGCATTTCAGTCATTTCCGTGATACCGTTTGTGGGGCCTGTTGTGTGTGGTATCCTGTTCCTTGCGGCGGCGGGCTCGCTCGGGACGGTGTTTTTCCGCAAGCTCCGCGCAAAGATATAGAACCCATTGTTTTTGTGGCTCTATCAACAACCATGAAACTCGTAAAATTTTTCGACAAACTGGAAGACCACATTCGCGAGAAGCTTTCTCGGACGCCGATTATCTACGGCATCATTGGCGGCATCGCCATCGTGATGTTCTGGCGCGGCATCTGGCATCTCGCCGATAGCTTAGAGCAAAGCGGAGGCGTCCTTGCCGTCATTTTCGGCACTCCGGTCTCGGTAGCGCTGAGCGCCGTCGTGCTCCTGCTTACCGGCCTCTTTGTGTCGTTTTTCATCGGCGACCGCATCATTCTTTCAGGCCTTACGCACGAGAAGAAGATTGAGGAAAAAACGGAGACCGAAGTAAAGGCCGAAGGGGAGGTGCTGGTTGACATGTATAAGAAGATTGAACGCATGGAAAGGGACATTGCTGAAATTAAGGAGATACGAAAAAAGTAATACTATGCCAACGACCAGAAAGATTGAGTTAAGCTTCTTCTTTCTTTTGGTGGCGATTACCGCGACCGCTTCTTTCTTTATCATTAAGCCCTACCTTGGGGCATTGTTTGTCGCGGTAGTGTTTGCGATTGTTTTTCATCCCTTTTTTAAGGCGGTTCATAAGAGGGTGCGGCAGGAAGGACTTGCGTCGTTTCTCACCATTATCTTTCTCTTTTTCGTCATCCTCATTCCCGCCGCGCTGTTCGGGTTTTTCATTTTTGACGACGCGCGGAGCCTGTATCAGTCTGCCGGAGCCGGTATCTCAATCGTGAACGGCCTTGACGCGAACCTGGCGCCAGTGGAGCGGTACCTGCAAGCGGTTATTCCCGGCTTTGAAATAAACATCGCCGAGTACGCGGATGCCGCCCTTTCGTTCCTCGTGGGAAATTTCGGGAGCGTGTTCACGCGCGCCGTCGGCATGGTGTTCCAGACATTCATTATGCTCTTCGCCTTGTTCTTTCTCTTCCGCGACGGCGAAAAGTTCCGCTCGTATGTCGTGGCGCTGTCTCCGCTTGCGAACGAGTATGATGAGCGGATTTTGAAGCGCGTCGAAACGGCTATCTCCTCGGTTGTGAAGGGGAAACTCCTCATTGTCTTCATTCAAGGCATCCTTGCGTCCATCGGTTTCTTTGTTCTTGGCGTGCCGAATCCGGTGCTCTGGGGCGCGCTGACGTCCCTTGCCGCGCTTATCCCGGCAGTCGGAGTCGCCCTTGTTTTCGTCCCTTTAGCTATTTACCTTTTTGCCACGGGGGGCGCGGGCGCGGCTCTTTCACTCGTCGTCTTTGGCGTCGTCGTGGGCTCAATTGACAATTTTCTCGGGCCGGTGCTCTATGAAAAGGGCCTTCTTATGCACCCGCTTTTCATTCTTCTCTCGGTTCTCGGAGGCATCGCGCTCTTCGGCCCCATCGGATTTCTCGCCGGGCCGGTCGTGCTCTCCCTTCTTCTCGCGCTGCTTGATATCTATCCGATGTTGTTTCAAGAACAGACAAGAGGTCAGGGTTAAGAAACTTGGTTGGGTGAAAAATGAAACGGGCAGGTTGGGGTTAATAGATGAGGGCGGGCTTCAAAATTCCTAACCCAAACCGCTTCTTAACCTTAACTCGTCTTTTATGCTATAGTCTCGGCATGGAAACAGTTATCGTAACTCACGACGGAAAATTCCACGCGGATGAGGTGTTTGCCGTCGCGGCTCTCTCTCTTCTTGAGAGAAACGCTGCAATTGTCCGAACGCGTGAGGGGAGTGCGATTGCGGGAGCGGATATCGTCGTTGATGTCGGGGGCGTGTATGAAGAGAAGAAAGACCGCTTTGACCACCATCAGATAGGCGGGGCGGGGAAGAGAGAGAACGGAATCCCCTATGCCGCGTTCGGCCTGGTGTGGAAGAAATTCGGAGAGCGACTTTGCGGCGGCAGTCGCGAGGCGGCCCGCCGCGGGGAAGAAGTACTCGTCGTTCCGATTGACGCAAATGATAACGGCATAGACCTTTCCGTACCGGCGTTCTCGGGGAGCGCGCCCTATGACATTGGAGATGTTGTGCGTTCGTTCAATCCAACGTGGCAGGAAGGGGAGGCGCAGGCAAACGAGCGTTTTCACGAAGCGGTTGCGTTCGCGAAGTATATTCTCACGCGGGAGATACAACGCGCAAATGCGGCCGTCGCTGGGGAGGGAAAAGTCTTAGCGTGCTACGCGAGCGCGCCGGACAAGCGGCTCATTGTGCTTGACGAAGACTACTCGTGGAAAAACGTGCTCGCGCGGCTTCCCGAGCCGCTCGTTGTCGTACACCCGCAAAATGGGACATGGCGGGTGTATGCCGTGCGCGACAATCCGCATCTTTTTGTGAATCGGAAGGATTTTCCGGAAGCCTGGGCGGGGCTCCGTGACGCGAAGCTTGCTGAAGTGACGGGAGTGCCCGATGCCGTCTTCGCGCACCGCAACCGGTTTATGGCAGTGGCACGAAGCAAAGAAGGAGCTATCGCGCTCGCCAAGCTCGCGCTCCAGTCAAGTCCAAAATCCTAAACCCTAAACTGATATTTCTTAATGTCATCCCCGTGAAAACGGGGAACCAGAAAGACTGGTTTCCCGCCCCCGCCTTCGCTGGGGGCAGGCTCTGCGCGGGAACGACAGCAAAGCCGCCGGTTTAGAATTTAGATATTAGAATTTAGAGTTTTCTTTTATTATGGCTTTAGTAGACGAAATCACGCTGCATTTAAAAGCCGGTGACGGCGGCAATGGTATCGTCTCATGGCTCCATGAAAAAGGGAGAGAATTCATGGGGCCTGCCGGAGGCGATGGAGGAAAGGGCGGCGACGTCTATCTTCGAGCCGTGCGCGATATCGGACGGCTCGCTTCTTACCGGTACGGCAACCTGTTCACCGCCGAGCGCGGCAAGAACGGAGAAGGGAAGAGTAGGCACGGGAGAAACGGCACTGACATCGAACTAGACGTGCCGGTCGGCTCGGTGGTGACGAATAATGCAACCGGCCGTGTGTACGAACTTTTGAACGAAGGCGAGCGGGTCATGATGCTTCGCGGAGGTCGTGGTGGGTTCGGCAACGAACATTTCAAGAGTTCCCGAAATGTGCGGCCACTGCAATCAACACCCGGGAAGGAGGGGGAAGAAGCAACCTTTCATGTGGAGCTTCGACTCATTGCCGACGCGGGACTTATCGGGTTCCCGAACGCGGGGAAGTCTTCGCTCTTGAACGAACTTACCGCAGCACATGCGAAAGTCGGGAGTTACGCATTCACGACTCTTGAGCCGAATCTTGGGGCATTTCGGGGTTTTATCCTCGCGGACATTCCCGGTCTTATCGAAGGCGCTGGAGAAGGACGGGGGCTTGGGGTGAAATTTCTTCGCCACATTGCCCGCACAAGACTTCTCTTGCACTGCATCTCTCTTGAAGAAAAGAGTCCGCTCAAGGCATACGCAACCGTGCGTCGGGAGCTTCTGGGACACTCCGAAGAACTTCTCAGAAAAAAGGAAGTCATCGTGTTCACCAAAGCGGATGTGACGGACGCGAAAGGCATCAAGAAGGTCACGGCGGCGCTCAAAAAGAAAAACAAGAACATCCTCGCCGTCTCAATCATTGATGACGCACTCCTCAAGACTTTCAAAGAGAAATTGCTAAAGATCCTGCAGAAGATGTAGTACTGATGAATTCCGCCGGACTTCTCCCTCCTCCAGAGTGAGGGGTGCCAGTGCCCTTGTTTTGAAGGGTCCGGCAGGGGGTGTAAGTTGAAATCAGATATCAACATCTGATGTTGATATCTGATTTCAACAACACTTGCAACACCCTACTTCAGAAGGGAGACGAAGAGTTCACGAAGAACTTCGGGGTTCGCGGAGCCTTTGGTGGCTTTCATACCTTGCCCGACGAGGAATTGCAGCGCCGCCATCTTGCCTGCCTGATAATCCTCCGCCACCTTTGGGTTGGCGGCAATAATACCCTCTGCCACCCCCCTAAGCTCCCCGTGGTCGCTTTTTTGGAGAAGCCCAAGTTCTGCGGCAAGCGCCTCCGGCTCCCCGCCTTTCTCAAAGAGAACCTGCAGAATGTCCTTCGCGCCTCGGGAAGAGAGCTTTTTACCCACGTCCATGCGGATGAGCTCTGCAAAAACCGTCCCGTCAAACGAAAAGCGAACGGTATCGGCGTCAGCCCCTGCCTTTTTGATGAGTCCCATAAGGTCCGAGGTAAGATAGCTTGATGCAAGCGCTATTTTATCTCTGCCTTGAAGCGCTTTTGCCGCTTCCTCAAACAGAGCGGCAAGCGAGCGATGAGGAAGGAGCGTCTCAATGTCCTCATTCTTAAGGCCGAGAGCCGCGTAGCGCCTGCGCCTTTCCGCAGGCAGTTCAGGCATTTCCTCCCGGAGGCGGCTTTCGGAGAATTCAGGCACATCCTGAAGGTTAAGTTGCGGAAGGTCAGGGTCGGGGAAGTAGCGGTAATCATGCGCCTCCTCTTTGCTCCGCTGACTGAATGTCTTTCCCGTATCCTCGTTCCACCCTCTCGTTTCCTGCGTCACTTTCCCGCCTGACAGAAGGAGTTCCGTTTGCCGCGCCGCTTCATAGTCAATGGCGCGTTCGACCGCGCGGAATGAATTAAGGTTTTTTACCTCCACCTTAGTTCCGAGCCGCCCGGCCTCTTTTGAAACGGAAATGTTCGCCTCAACGCGCATCTCTCCCTTTTCCAAATTCGCGTCGGAAGCGCCCAGATAGCGCAGCAGAAGCTGAAGTTCGCGGGCAAAGTCGCCCGCTTCCTTCGCGCTCGTAATCACCGGCTCCGTCACCAATTCCATGAGCGGCACTCCCGCGCGGTTGAAATCAACAAGACTGCATGCCCCCTCATCATGGAGGGATGTGCCGGTATCTTCCTCAAGGTGTACTCGGGTGATGGAAACGCCTCGAAGCCCGCCTCCCGAGACAAGAGGGAATTTGTACTGACTCAACTGGTACCCCTTCGGGATGTCGGGATAAAAATAATTTTTCCGGTCAAACTCAGTAAAGTCGGCAAGCCGGCCCTGAAGCGATACGCCTACCCTGAGTACCTGCTTTACCGCTTCCTTATTAATGACGGGGAGCGTGCCCGGGTGACCGAGACAAACAGGGCAGACGTTTACATTTGGACGCGTCTCATCCGAATCGTTCTTAGAATCGCAAAACATCTTCGCGCGCGTTTTGAGCTCGGCGTGAACTTCCAAGCCAACAGCGAGGTGATAATCGTGCATGATACGAAATAGTCTACCTCAAAGCACCTCGTTTACAAGGTCGCGCGTCTCGCGCCCTTAACTTGAATGAAAGGGGGGAGAGGGAAGCGGCTCCGCGACGAGCCGCGCCCCGCTCAAAAGATGCGCATTGACTAATCGGATACGTGTATCACAGTGAGTTTTTGAGGCTCGTCTGGTCTACGCTTTTTTGGGATCTGAATCTGAGCGAGAAGATTTTTGAGGTCATCAACCTTGTAGACGCGGTAGTTGCTGATGGGGTGGCGATAAGCCAAAAGTTTCCCGGACTTGTCCCAATTGCGAAGGGTGAGTTTTGACACACCAAGCATCTTCGCAGCCTCCTTGATTGTCAGCATGCTCTCATTCATAGGACATAGTATACCGGTACAAACCTTACTAGTGTAGGGGGGCATGTTGATAACTATTAGTAATGTTTCTACCCCCTCGGATGCGTTCGGAAATTTCCTTCATCAGACACACTCTCTGCGACATATAACCTGAAAGTCAATAGTTGGCATCGCCGCTCATATGTGAAACGGCGTGAGAAATGGAAGGGAGAATTTTTCAAAGAGAGAAATGAAACGTTGCACAGTTGTCGAAAAAGTTCAGAGAAAAATTTCAAAAAATTTTGAGCGAGTCAGGTGCGCAAGACAAATTTGCCAGTTCTGAGAATTCATTGTGAAATCTAAAAAAGAAAATGGAGTTCTCCACAGAAAATTTTCCCGTCCTTCGTCCTAAGATTCTATAATTTAGGGCATGAACTTTTACCGCCTCTGCTTTAGAAGCCGCACTTCTCGCCTCTCCGAGAAGTGGTCAATTTCTACTCACTTCTCGGCAGTTTTGCGCTTTCTCTCGTGATGTAACTTTATGGCTTCCGAACTCATTTTCGACAACAAAAGATTTCTCCCATCGGGCGAGGCATCGCGGGTATCGGGGTACAGTACCGACTATATCGGACAACTGTGCCGTTCTGGAAAACTTGTGTGTCGCCGCGTGGGAAGGGGGTGGTTTGTGGAAGAAGGTGCGCTTCTCTCTTACAAAGCGCTTGATTTAAATCATAGTCCAGCGAAGGCGAGGCGGCTTGTCGCCGGGCGCTATGAGGGCGTGTCGCCGGTGCAGGTCGTTCCGCCGCAGACCCCGCCAATTC
>CAYHPP010000007.1:0-12516 GCA_964358745.1 uncultured Candidatus Saccharibacteria bacterium
GTGAAAGCAAATAAAAATATCGTCAAACGGGATATCGCTGATTTGGTTTTGTATCCACTGCCACTCTTCTTTTGAAATTTTGCCGTAGCGTATATCCGGCTGATTCGTGGCAAGAATCGCGAGAAAACCGGCGGTTTTTACCGCCTCGACTGTCTCTTTCGCCCCCTGCATAACTCCCGACAGCGCTTTGTATTCAGCGATGCTATGCGGCGGCCGCGGACGGCCGTCCATCACGATTGGCTTAAGAATCACCCCATCGCGGTCAAAAAAAACAGCTTTCTTTTTCTCCTTTTCCATAAAAAGAGCATAGCACACTTGACAGCAGTAAGAAAGTGCTATAGAAATGCTGGAGGACAAATAGAAACGCAGGGATGCAGACAACAGAAAAACCTTTGAAAAGAAGAGAGGTACTGATTGCAACTCTTAGCTATTCTTGGCCGGGGCATCCGGCAAAAACAGGACGGCTCGTGGGTCCCGACGCGGGACCTTGAAATGTACGGCGACAACTTCGCCCCCATTGTAGAACTGCGACCGGTTAACGACGATGACCCCAACTGTCTTGTGGGCGGTGGCGAGCTCAATATCCGAGCGGGAGCCAAGCTCATCGAGTCTTATCAAAGTACGCTTGAGCTCGTAGTGTGCGCCTATGGAGGGCGATCGCGGTACCTCACTAATGTGAATGGCCCAAGCGAAGCGGAGATTATGACCTTGTATCTCGCTCAGTTTGTTCCCTGGTCGGCAACTCCGATCTTGGTATGGCCCCGCGAGCAACAAGCACAGAGCGGAAAAACAAACACCGACCAAGAGCTTGCGAACATTTTCGCACTAGCGGTGAATCGCGGTTACACAGAGGTCGGAATTGTTACTGTCTTGGCGCACTACGCGCGGACGGTTCTTATGGCGAGCCGTCACCTGCAAAATCCGGCTTTTGTTCATTTAAAGCTTGAGTGTTTTGTAAGTGAAGGAGTTCTACTTCGCTATAATCCTGACATGGAAGAACGAATTAAGAAATTGCACGCCTCTCGAGCCTTCATGCGCACGATGTTCTACGAGTGCCGAGGGCTCAACGCCCTACTCGCCGGGAAGTACTAGCCGTTCTCCGTTGTCACCAGCCGCCCGTCCTTCCGAGGACGCGGCGGCTTTTTCGTGTCGTCTACGGCGCAATCATTGTCGTACGCGCGCCTTTCGTGTCAAGTGAAAACTTCATTTCGCGCATTTTAAATTTGGCAAGCGCTTTTTGCACACTTTGTCTTGCCTTTTGTGTCGGACAATAAAACATGAAGTACCCACCGCCGCCCGCACCCATGATTTTGCCTCCAAGCGCTCCGGCGCGCCGCGCCGCATCATACACTTCATCAAAACGGCCGTTGCTCATCACTTCCGACATTTGCTTTTTGACGCGCCAGTGTTCGTCCATAAGCTCCCCGAACCGATTCAAGTCCCCCCGGAGAAAAGCCCGATACACCTCCTCGCCGATTTCTTTCGTGCGATGCTTGAGCGCTAAAACCCGCGCCGCGTCCTGCGCCGCAAGAATGTGTCTGCTCTCCCGAACAACGCCGGTGTAGAAAAAAAGACTGTTATCAAAAAACTGCCGCACGGTTTTCGACGCGATGCGCGGCCGTTCGCTATGCACGACGCCGTCTTTCCCGATACGAAGAAGCACAAAGCCGCCGAGCGCGCAGACATAGGGGTCCTGCACCCCGTCGGGAAGGCCTAAGCGCTGAGTAATTTCAAATGATTTCTCCGCCGCCTCTTTGTTCGTCATCTCCTTCCCCGCATAGCGCGAGAGACCCTTCAAAAGCGCTACCGAACACGCTCCCGAAGAACCGAGTCCCGTTCCCGCCGGCGTATCCGCCTTGAACGAAATGGATACGCCTTTTTTGAGGCCGATCTTCTTCAGCACTTCCCGCGCAAACGGATGTTGTATGTCATCTACGCGCGGCACTCCCTCAAATGATTTGTAGTGCACGTTTAGGAGGTCGTCGGAGCGGGTGGCTTTGATGAGCACGTCCATGAAGAGGTCAATCGTGACGGCAAAGATGAACCCCCCGTGCTTCCGGTAGTAGGAGGGTATGTCGGTGGAGCCACCTCCAAGCGAGATGCGAAACGGAGTTCGGCTTAAAATGATGGGGGAAGACATGGAGAGAGCTTATAGCTGTTAGCTGCTAGGTTCTAGAAAGAAGAATAGGCGTCTTTGTACCAAGAAATCATGCGCGCGAGGCCGGTTTCCAGATCTACCTTGGGAGCATAGTTAAGTTCCCGCAGCGCCTTGGTGAGATCGGGGCACCGGCGGCTTGGTTCATCGGCCGGATATTCGGCTGGATAGGGAATCTTGGCAACTTTAAGCTTGCGCTTGAGGAGCTTCTCAAGCGCTTTCGCCAAATCAACGAGATTGGTTTCGCCATCGTGGCTTCCAATGTTGTAGACTTCACCGCTTTTTTTCGCAAGAAGCGTCTTGAAAAAGCCGACTAATGCATCGGTGGTGTAGCAATAGCTTCGTGTCTGAAGGCCGTTTCCATGAATCGGCAAGGGCTTGCCGGCAAACGCGCACGAAAGAAACTGCGGTATGACGCGCCGATCTTCCCGTTTCATGCCGGGGCCGTAGACATTGAAGGGACGGACAATAGCGACCGGGGTTTTAAAGAGCGTATGATAAACCATACAGAGCGTTTCGCCGAGGCGTTTACTCTCGTCGTAACAGGCGCGCGGCCCGATGGAAGACACATTGCCGCGGTAGGTCTCGGGCGTGGGTACGAACTCGGGAGCCGGGTCGCCGTAGATTTCGCTGGAACTGAAGAATAGAAACTTCTTTGTCTTTTTCGCGCGGGCGAGTTTGAGGAGGTTCTCCGTGCCGACGGTCGCAGTGTGAATGGTTTCAATCGGATATTTGATGTAGTACACCGGAGACGCTATGCCGGCCATGTGAATGATGTAATCAACTGACCCGTTAATCCGTAGCGGCGTATTAATGTCTCCCTTGAGAAAGGTGAAGTGCGCGTCGGCGATATTACCGAGCGGGTTTTTCCGCGTTCCGGTGACATAGTTATCAAGCGTGATAACCCTGCAGGGTTTCTTGAATGTGCTCTGGTTCAAACGCGCGAGTACGGCCAAAAAATAGCTCCCCAAAAAGCCGGAACCGCCGGAAATGAGCGCGGTCTTCCCTTCAAGCGCGCGTACCTCACGCCCGAGCGTCGCTATAATGGTACTGATATCCTGTTCGACAATGGGAGACATAGGATAGCTTTTTAGCTTACTAGAACTCATCTCAAAATAAACCGCTATGAATAAGAACTGTACAGAGCTTGGCTACCCGCCCGAGCGACTGATGTCGTTCAGTCGGGCGGGCTACGACGGTTTCCAGTCGGCTGCACCTTGCCCTTCGGACTCGCTGGAGCGGGGCTCCACCTCGTCCTCCAGGGCTTCGGTTCGCACGACCGGAAACCGCCTCGTCACGCCATTTATTTTGAGATGAGTTCTAGTTTTTTAGCTAATTACTCAGGCTCTAGGTTTTCTAGTAAGCTAAACAGCTAATTAGCTAGTCAGCTAACGATGCGCGGTGTGGGAACGGGAATAATGAACCGGCCGCGTTTTCTGAATGATTCGTTCTTCTTCATGATGGAGGGAGCGAAGTTCCACGCCAAGATGAGGAGGTAGTCGGGCGGGTTTTTTGCGAGTTCGTCCACTGAGACGACGGGGATACGTTTCCCCGGCGTGTGTTTCCCCTGCTTATGCGGGCTGTCATCAACGATGTACTCCAGAAGCTCGCAACCGATGGAAAAAAAATTGAGGAGCGTATTCCCCTTTGCCGGCGCACCGTATCCCGCTATCCGCTTGCCCTGCCCCTTCAAACCAGCAAGAAGGGAAAGAAGTTGCGCGCGGTTTTTCTGAATCCGGATACCGTAGCGCCGGTATGTCTCTTCGCTCTGCAGTTTCTTCTTTTTCTCATCAAGTAACAGTGTCCGCACCGAAGTCTTTACCGAGCGGCGGGAAGCTGCCTTCGCCGCGAAGACGCGAAGCGACCCGCCGTGGGTTGATACTCGTTCCACATCAATAATCTTCATCCCCGCGCGCTTGAGAAACGCGGCAAGGGAACCGAGGCTGAAATATGAAAGGTGCTCGTGATAAACGGTATCAAAAAGATTCTTCCGGAGAAAATCACCAAGGTACGGGACCTCTATTACGAATACTCCTTCGGGCTTGAGCAGTGCCTTTACTCCGCGAGCAACGGCGTGAATATCGTCAATATGTGCGAAGACATTCGTCGCGGTAATAAGATTGGCGCGCCCATAGCGCCGTACAATTCTTTGAGCTAGAGCGGGACTAAAAAACTTTACGACGGTATCTATGCCCGCCTTCCGCGCAATATGAGCGATCGCACGGTCCGGCTCCACGCCAAGCACGCGCACGCCAAGTCTCTTGAACGGCTTGAGAAGAATCCCGTCATTGGAGCCGATGTCTACGACAAAAGACTCCTTGTTGAGAGAAAAACGTCCGTAAGCCTTATCGGAGAACTTTTGAAAGTGAGCGACGAAGACCGGAGAGGTTGAAGACACATAGACATAGTCCTTAAAAAGAATCTCGGGAGCTACCACGTCAAGAAGTTGGAGGAGGCCGCAGTCGCGGCAAAGATACGCGTCAAGCGGGTAGTACATCTCCTCGGAACGCACCTCATGCTTCTCCAAAAACGCGTTTGCAAGCGGCGTCGGGCCGAACGAAAGCACTTTAGCGAGCCGCTTCCCGCCGCAGATGCGGCATGAGTTCTTGTGGGTAAGAGCGTTCTTCATGCACGAATGCGTTATTCTTTACCGCCACAACGGAACAAACGCGTCCGAAATCCGAGGCGCGCGAGAATGAAAAGCCCGAGCACGCCAAACGTCTGCAAGGCGTAGACGACCGAGCGCTTGAGGCTGATGGAGGTGTGCTCCCCCGCGTAATCACAGCGCACCGGAATCTCGGAAACCTTAAGACGGCAATAGGCCGCTTTGGCGATGATTTGAAAACTGAAGAGATGGTCGTCGCTTGTGCCTTCCAAGCCGACTGTTTCAATGAGCGTCCTGCCGTAGACGCGAAACCCCTGATGAAATTCGGAAAGCGGAAGGCGGAGCACAAGGCGGTCAAGGAAACTCATGCCGATATTCGCGAGGTACCGAACGAGCGACATCTTGTCGTGAAGCGGCTGAAGGAGCGGAATGAAGCGCGAGCCGAGGAGAAAATCCGGCCGCTCGCCTTGAATCTTTTGTATTGCCGCAGGAATGTTACTTGGGTCGTACTGCCCATCGCCGTGAATTTCTATGCAGTAGTCGGCGCCGAGCAGAAGGGCCTTTTGTATCGCGTACTTGATATTCCCCCCGTAGCCGGAGTGCGGATGCGTGAATACTTTTACGCCGAGCGAGCGCGCAACCTGCAAGGTCTCATCCGTTGACCCGTCGTCAACCACGATGATATCATCAAAGTATTCCTTGGGAACTTGTTCGTACGCCTTTTTGAGCAGATGAGCGCAGTTGTAGGCCGGTATCATGCCAATTACCTTCAATTTTCGCGTTGACGACATGCGGGTGATTATAGAGCGTGTTTGACGAATTGTAAATTCGTCACAGATAAGCACGAAATTCGAAGCGCGAAGCTCGAAACAAATGACATTTCTTAATGTCATTCCCGCGAAAGCGGGAATCCAGAATTCTGGTTCCCCGCTTTCGCGGGGACGACAGAAGCTGTCGATTGTTTAGGATTTCGATATTCGAATTTCGGATTTATGCAAGCCATGCCCAAAAAACTCCTCCTCATCTTTCTCCTCGCACTCACCGCGCGCGTGCTCTTCTTTTCTCTTGCCGCCGTTTCATCGGACGGCACAGAAAGCGGACTCGTCCCGCGATTTGACGGCTACATTGATATCGCGGAAAACCTCATCGCCGGAAACGGATTCACCCAAGACAGCGAGCCGCCGTTTACTCCCGACTCCATCCGCACGCCGCTGTATCCTTTTTTCCTCGCCGGACTTGTCATGGTGTTCGGGAATCATGTCGCAGTCATTGTCGCGCAAATGCTCCTCGCGAGCTTTATTCCGCTTCTTGGATATCGCATTGCGCGACAACTTTTCCCTGACGGGCGCCTTGCAACTATTGCGGGTGTCTTTCTCGCAATTGAACCGCTCATGGTGCATCTTTCGTCCACCTTCCAGGTTGAGACGTTTTTTACGCTGCTTTTTCTCGGCGGATTCACCCTCTTTCTTGATTACTGGAAAGAGCAAAAAGTGCAGACGCTCGTCTACGCAACGCTACTTTTTGGTCTTGCAACCCTCGCGCGTCCGACCATTCAGTATCTTCCGCTTCTATCCGTCCTTGCCATACTCTTCCTCTTCCGAAAAGAATGGCGCAGAGGTGTGAGGCACTCTCTCGTTCTCGTGGGCATTTTTCTCGCCGTTCTTCTGCCGTGGAACGTGCGCAACTACATAACATTCGGTAGTCCTGCATTAAGCGTTCAATCCGTGAGCGTCCCCTACGCTTTTCTCGTTCCTTCCGCGATAGCGCTTGAAAAGAAAATTGGATTCAGCACGGCACAACAGGAGTTTAACCGCGGTGTAGGCGGCATCACGGATGTTGAGGACATTACGCTCGAAAACGCGAGCGAATACAAAAGACGCCTCCCCGGGCTTCTCCTCGCGCACCCCTCTGGACTCCTGAAATCCATCGGCGTCACGACGCTTACGTTTTTCACGCACGACGGCTATCTTGATGTGCTTGCAAGACTGCATCTTGACCCCTCTCTTCGGCTGAAGCGGCCTGCTTTTATGCTCCTCTTTGAATCGCCAAAAGAGGCCCTCGCGCTCGCCGTCTCTCTCGCACGAAGCCCAATGCTCATCGTCATCTTTGGACGAATCTTCTGGACACTTGTCGCGCTCCTTTTCGTCATCGGCGCAGTGCGTGTACTTAAAACGTCGGAACATCGCGCGAAAGGAGTGTTCGTCCTCTTATGCATTCTTTACTTCGTCCTTACGACCATTGCCGTTGGGCTTGCCGTGAATGCCCGATTTCGTATGCCGGTGAGCGCGCTCATTCTGCCCTTTGCGGCATACGGCGCCCTCTACATTTCTTCGCTTTTTCGAAGAAAAGAGGCGACGGTGATGTCTGTAGAAAAACCTTGACGAGACGGTATAAATATGCTTAACTACCGACAGATGCCCTTCTCAAAGAACACTCTGCAAGGCCCGCATACTAGGCGTTAGGCTCTAGGCCTTATGCGCTAGAAAAAAGCGGGACGTCCTTGCTGCACACCACAAGCACTCAACAAAAGGCAAGATTCTGAAAGCGACCAAATCTGAAAAACTGCACCAGCTAAACACCATAGTGCTTACCGACCGACTGCCCCCCGGCACTTTCGCCTCAGTGTACCTTTTCACCGAGACCCCAGACAACCAGGGGTCAGTGCTCAAAAGGGGCGCGAGACTTTTTCACGCGGGTAAGGCATCACGCCTCCTCCTCATTGACAATCTCGGGGGGAGCAAACCCGGCTATCCAGGCGCGCCTCCGTGGCTGGAGCAGCTGCACGAACTAAAGATCCCAAGGGAAAGGATTTTCCTTATCCCCTTCAAGGAACCCGTACTCCATACCCTCTCCGAGGCGTTTGCGATGGTGCGGTTTGCGAAAGAACGCGGTTGGATGAAAATAATCATCGTCTTCCCCTCGTTCCACGGGGCTCGCTGTTTCCTCTCGGTGGTAACGGGAGTGCTCCACCTCTACCCGGAACTGCGGGTATATTGCCAAGTCGGCATCACGCAGCCGTGGCATGAACCTGCCGTGCATTCACAGAACGTGGTGCGAGGTCCCCGCAAAGAACTTATCGTTGGAGATCTCCGCCGCACCATTCGATATCAGCGTCGGAGCAAGCTCCTTCGGCTCGCAACGGACGGGTTCATGTTTTTGAGGGCCGCCTTCCGCGATGGAACCCTGCGTGAGAAGTTACGTAACCTCTCCAACTACGCGAAGCAGGGCTCGCCGGTCCCGCTTTGCTCAACCGACGACGCGCTCGCCTATCTTGAGTGGCGCGACGGTCAGTGACTGCACTCTCTCACAGCCGCCCTCCCCCACGGGAGTGGCGGCGATTTTTTGAATATGCGCGGCTATCTTTTCCTGTACACTAAAAACCCCTCTTCAAAACCAGTATCTTTTTCATAGAAGGCGGAAAACGCGGGATTATCCTCGTCTGCGACAATGACGCCCGGGCGCCTCTCCGGAGAAACCACAAACGGGTCTACGCCGAACTGCCACAAACCGTAGGTAGAGAGGTACTGATATTTTCTTTCGGAGGGCAAAAGACTTGCTATCTGCGGCACATTGTACACGCCAATGGTTTCGTTTGGATATTCCCTAAAAAGATAAACGAAGGTTCTTTGCGTCTTCTCCGAAGGATAGATGTCGGAGAACCAAAAGAGGTGGATGATTTGGATAAGAATCATGACGGCTACTGTCATTCCCGTGAAAACGGGAATCCAGTCCTTCCGCTTGACATCATTTTCTGGATTCCCGTTTTCACGGGAATGACCCAAAGCCACCGCCCTCTTCACCAGTACGGGAAGACAGATAACAAACAAAACAAAAACAAGCAGCTCCGCGGCAATGAGGTAGCGGAGATACCCGAAGCTCTTCAGATATTGCAGAAGCGCAAGCGGCACATATCCTGCGGCAACGAGGAAGAGATTCCTGTGCCGATTAAAAAGCTCCCGCTCAAAAACGAGCGCGGCAATGACAACAGCGAGCATGGCCCATAGATAGAGAAGCGTTGTTGATGTCACGAGTGTCGGGAGGTTCGCGATGATATTTTGAAGCACGCTTGCACCCGCTTCGCGGTAGGGATTCTTGAAATGTTCAACGAGATTCTGCCAAAGCCCGCCGCGGGAAATTTCCCCCGCATAGATGAAAAACCACGGTAGAAGCGCGATGAGGGAGCCCGCGCCAAGCGTGAGCAGAGTGATAAGCCGCTCCTTCCACAATTCGTTTGAAAACGCACGGGCAAGAATATAGGCGGGAATGAGGAACACGAATACGGAAGGCTTGGAGATAACAGCAAGGCCAAGGAGTACTCCCGACTGCCACCACTTTCGTCTTTCAAGAAAATAGAACGAGAGTAGGAACAGGAGAAACCCGGGAATTTCTCCCATCACGCTCCGGCCGTTACCGTAGAACGGAGCGAAAGTCGCGAAAAGGAGTGTCGCGGCGTATGCGACCCGTTGGCCCCAAAGTCTTTGCGCAATGAAAAAGAAGACAAAAATAAGCGCGCTCATCCAGAGAAGCATGTAGACGCGCGCCTGCGCTATCCCAAACCCGAACAACCTGAAGAAACCGGCGAGCGGAACCGTAACGGGGTATCCCGTGGAGCCGACCGTGGCTCCCTCCCCCGAAAATGTGTTTGGCGCGACGACAAGATCAAGCTCCCCAAAGTCGGCGAAATTCCTTGCGAGCTCCACGTTAATCGCCTCATCGTACCAATAGGCGGGCTTTGTCGTGAGCGTGGAAAGCGAATACGCAAGGATGAACGCGAGAACGCCAACGAGGAAGAACCACTCCTTTCTTTTTTTGAAAATTGAGAAATTGAAATTTGATTGAAAATTGCCCCTCGACCCTGCTCGGGGCCCTGAGCCTTGCGAAGGGAAAATTGCCCCTCGACCCTGCTCGGGACCCTGAGCCTTGCGAAGGGAAAATTGAAAATTCATTCTAGAAATTTATCTTCTCATCCACAATGTAATGCGGCCGCTTCTTGACCTCATCAAAAATGGCGCCGACGTACTCTCCGATGATGCCCAAAAATATGAGCTGCAAGCCCCCGAAGACCGAAAGCAAGACCACGAGTGTTGCATAGCCGGACGGGAGCGAGTCAAGAAAGAAATATTGAATGACCGTGAACAGTGCATAGAGAAACCCAAAGAGAGCGAAGAGGAGGCCGACGACAATCGCCAACCGAAGCGGCTTTCTGCTGAAGGACACCACGCCGGAGAGCCCGAAGGTGACAAGGCGCGAGAGCGGATATTTGCTTTTGCCCGCGCGGCGCGGATGCGCGGTGAAGCGAACCGCCGATTGATTGAAGCCGATCCACGGAAAAATGCCGCGGAGAAAGAGATTGCGCTCCCGAATGTCCTTTTGGATGATATCAGCGACACGACGGGATATGAGCCGAAAATCCGCGGCGTTACCGCTTATAGGCACATCGGAGAGGCGATTGAGAAACGCGTAGAATACATCGGAGCAGAGCTTTCGCAGCCGCGGCTGGTCCGTCGTTTCCTCGCGTACGGTATAGACAACATCGTTTCCCTTTTCAAATTCAGAAAGAAGCTCCGAGATGACCGAAGGCGGATGCTGAAGGTCCGAATCCATCATGATAACGGCATCGGAGTCTGCATGGTCAATGCCGGCGAGAAGCTGCAACTGGTGTCCGAAGCGAGCTGACAGGTAGAGGATGCGCACTGTCTTGTCTTTCTTCGCCACATCCTTCAGGAGTTCAAGCGTCCTGTCGGTACCCCGCCCGACCGAGAAAAGCATGGCCGTCTTGTATCCAGAAAGCTTCGCCAGCTCCGCTTTAAGCTCACGGTAGAAATCGAGGACGACTTCCTCCTCGTTGTAAACCGGAGCAATTACCGTTAGCGTTTTCATATCTATATCCCGATTCATCTATCTGCTTTGCTACTCAAGAAAATCCTTGGACGAAAATCCTAAATCCTAAGCACTAAACTCTAAACTGATATTTCTTAATGTCATCCCCGTGAAAACGGGGAACCAGAAAGACTGGTTTCCCGCCTGCGCGGGAACGACAGCAAAGCCGCCGGTTTAGGTTTTAGATATTAGAATTTAGAGTTTAGGAGAGCTGTGCGAGCTTGCTGGTATCCGCGAATATCTTCGGCACCACAATCTTCCCGGGAATCTCATGGCGGGACTCGCGAACGATACTTAGTGAGAGTCCCGCGGCCGTAAGCATTTGAGAAAGCACCTCCCTTTGCGAGCGCGCCCTCCCGCTCCCCACGTTATAAATTTCGCCCGTTTTCCCTTTCTCCATGACCAGCCGATAATACGCCACTGCATCTTTGATGGCAATATAGTCGCGCTCCACGGAAAGATCGCCGGTAACGATTTCTTGTATCTCGCCGCGTTTATACCGCGTGATTTCCTGCTCCATCTTCCCCGAGAAAAGCCGAGGTGAAATGCCGCTCCCCAAGAGATTGAACGGCCTCACAGCCACGATGTCCATGTCAGAGAGTCTCACATACGTTCCCATAAGCGCCGTCTGCATGGACTTTACAAGCCCATAGATGGAAACCGGTTTGCACGAGTGGTCTTCCGCGACCGGTGCATCGGCGTTTAGGGGAAATCCATACTCGGCCGAGCTTCCAATGAGGAGTACGCGCGTCTGCGCTCCAGACGCCCGCACCGCATCCAAAATGTTTTTCGCCGTAACGACGTTTGACGCGTAGTCGGTATCGTACTCGTTGGTGTAACTCCCCACCAAGTGGTATATCGCATCGGGCTTCGCCGCCGCGATAAGTTGTGCCGTTTGCGCGGCATTAGAAAGATCGCACCCATGGAAGCGCGGACCCTCCGTACCCGCTGTGTGGTCCGCGAAATGAAGCGTTATCGCGGGGTCGGAAGACAGGAAGTCTACAAGATATCTCCCTGTAAACCCGCTTGAACCCGTGATAAGAACTTTTTTCCTCATGGGCTTCATTTTTCGAGAAACACAAAATACCCGCTCACTTGATTGCTGTAGAGCTTCCCGGAAATGATGTCGGCATAGTACGCGAGATGCTCAAAGAATCGGTATCGTCCGAGCGGAGTGAGCCGCACAAGCGTGCCAAGGGCGCCGCGGACCGGCTGTATTTCAACCTTTGAGAATCGCTTAAACATGAGCGCAAGCCCCTCTCTGGTGAATCTCCAATAGTCTCCGTAGTACCCCTTCTCCGCGTGAAAGTAGTAGAGAAACGGAACGTACACCATCGCCATGCCTCCCGGCTCCAGCACGCGATACATCTCCTCGCGTGCCTTAAAAGGGTCTTCCACATGCTCCAACACAGCGATGCAAGCGATTGACTGTACGGAGTTCGCGGCAAACGGAAGGTCATGAATGTCCCCCACGATATCGGGGCTGTAGTCGGGCACTGGGTCAAGAATCTTATAGTCCCCGCCGTTTCGTTTAATCGCATCCGCGATCCATGCATTCCTCGGCTCAAAGCGGTTCCCCTTTTCTTTTGAAATGCGAAGTCCGCCGCCGATGTCAATAAGCGACTTCTTTTCGGAGAGTATCCGCGTCATTCGCTCCCTAAAAAAGGCGTCCCAGGGCTTCATAGCCGCTTAACTATAGACCGTTTGAGATAACGAGTAAACTCCGCTCGTCCTACCCTCTTGCAGAAGCACAGGGCGTTCGGCGAGCGGAGTTTCCTTTGAGAGCCCACGGTTCGGAACACTCGCTCGAAGACTCGCTCACTGCTCTCCCCGCCCGAAACGTACCCCGCCAGAATGCCTTTGTCGGGCTGGCGTT
>CAYHPP010000008.1:0-12516 GCA_964358745.1 uncultured Candidatus Saccharibacteria bacterium
CTCGGCAAATTCATTTTATGATGTCAGGATTCTATGGCGGGCCTGTAGTCTAGTGGTACGACGCGTCATTCGCATTGACGAGGCGGGGGTTCGATTCCCCCCAGGTCCAAACGAGTGAAACGAGTGCGGAGCTGAGCAAAGCAACTGCTTGCTTTGCGGGGGGGGAATCGAAAGGCGGAGCCATGTTTTTTCACCAGAAAAAACAGGCGAGCCCGGGTCGGGAAAATTCAAGGCGGCGGCCTTGAAATTATTCCTGACCGATCCGCGAAGCTTCCCCCCAGGTCCAAAGCGAGTCTCCGAGGACGAATCAGTTGCGCGCTGATGCGTATTTTTTGTATACTTAGGCCGTTACTACTTATTCAACACATATCATGCACACGAACACCACGCGGGGGTTTGCGCCGATTGCGATACTCATTATCGCGCTTCTTATCATCGGCGGCGGAGCGTACGGCATTAAGAAAGCGATTGATAAAAAGGCGGAGAAGGAAAAACAGGCGGTAGAAACCGGCATGCCGGTGCCCGGGACCGACACGACAGAAAAGGAGGTGTTGAAGGAACCAACCACGCTTCAAGTAAAACTCGCCGAACAGAACGCCTCCGGCCAGGGCGGACAGGCGGTCATCGTGCAGGTTGGGACGAGCACGCTTCGCGTCATCGTGAGCCTCGTTGGGAAACCGCCGCTTGAATCACAGCCCGCGCACATCCACATCGGGAGTTGCCCGTCTCCGGGCGCGGTCAAGTATCCCCTCTCCAGCGTAGAGAATGGCGCGTCGCAAACCGACATCCCGAATATGACGCTTGCGCAATTACTTAGTGAGTTGCCGCTCGCAATCAACGCGCACAAATCGGCGACTGACCTCAAAACCTATGTGGCGTGCGGAGACCTCGTGGCGGAAGAAAAGGAAGGCGCCGATGTAAGCTCTTTCATGCCGGTTCCGGGCACCAACACTCCCGAGATGATTGTCTCAAAAGAGGTGCGTGTGATCTACAATACGCAGGGATTCTCGCCGAAGACCATCACGATTAAGAAAGGAGACATCGTCGTGTTTGAAAACAAGACCGGAAAGAGTGCATCAGTCGCCTCCGACGAACACCCCACGCATCTTCTCTATCCGGAGTTTGACCAGTACAAGTCCGACCAGCGCGGAAAAGCGGAGTTTCGCTTTATGTTTGAGAAAACTGGAACGTGGAAATATCATGACCACCTCAACGCAACGATGACAGGAACCGTCATCGTGACAGAGTAAACTAAAAAAGTACTTAGAATATAGTAGCTAGAATATAGACCTGAAAGGATTTAGACGCATCTATAATCTATCTACTAGGTACTATCTACTGGCTCATGAGCAGAACATCCAACTTACTTTTGCGAATCGCTCTTGCCTTTGCGTTCCTCTATCCCGCCTACGGGTTCTTCACGAATCCGAACGATTGGGTTGGGTACATTCCGGCGTTCGTGAAAGGATTTGGCCTCTCGCAGGACATGCTCCTCTGGACGCTCACGGGAGGCCACATTATTATCGCGCTCTGGCTTCTCTCCGGCTGGCGTATCGTCATTCCTTCGGTCGCCGCGGCTCTTTTTCTTGGAGGCGTCGTCTATTTCAACTTCAATCAAATTGATATTCTCTTCCGCGACATTTCCCTCGCGCTCGCCGCGCTCGCATTAGCATTTCATTCTAGGAGATAATTACAAAGTTCGACCTTGTACAAGGTCGAACTTTGTCAATAACAAAAATTAACAAAAATTCAGCGGAGGGGTCTTTCGACTCCTCCGCTCTTTTTGGTGCGCACCTCGTGAGAAACCCAAAGAGGATTTTGTCATGGAGCGGATTTAGGACGCCATTGACCAAGCGTCAAAAGGGGTTCTTCGGGAGGAGATACAGGCGAGGGGGGAGGGGGGTCGAAGCATCCGGGCGCAACTGCAACACAGTTGTCCCTGCCCCTCCTCATAGTTGTTTCGTAGCTCGACGGGAATTGATACGTGGACCCCGGTATCTTCCTTGCACCTTATGCAAAGTTCATTTCCGGCCAGTGTTAGGTTAATCAATGCGTATGACATAAATGTAGTGGGTCAGAATTGGGGTGTTCTCTCCACACATTAACACGCTGAGCCTACAGAATCAATAACAGCGCCGAGATAGTTGTAGCTTACAGTGGAGAATCTGACTTTTTGGGCATGAAGAAAGTTATAGCTATGCGTCATCGTCAAGCTTGAGATACAAGTCTTGAATTTGTTTGGAGCTTAGATTTTAGAAATTAGAGTTTACTACCTTGTGCGGCATCATCGGATACATAGGAAAAAAGGAAGCGCTGCCGATTCTTTTGGACGGGTTGCGGCGGCTTGAGTATCGGGGGTACGACAGCGCCGGGGTTGCGATTCAAAATGGCAGAAACATCCAAGCCGTCCGCGCCGTGGGGAAAGTTGCCGTGCTTGCTACGCGGTGCGAAGGAAAGAAGCTAGGAGGTACAGTCGGCATCGGCCACACGCGCTGGGCGACGCACGGAAAGCCGCTCGAGAAAAACGCTCACCCGCACGCGGATTGCACGGGGCGTTTCGCGATAGTTCACAACGGCATCATAGAGAATCACGAGGAACTGAAAGAGGAACTCAAGCGACAGAAACACCGATTCACATCGGACACCGATTCGGAGGTTGTCGCGCACCTCATCGAAGAAGAATATCGCCGTACGCAAAACTTCGAGAGGGCCGTGCAGTCCTCCCTCCGGAAACTTCGCGGCACCTATGGGCTCGCAGCTATTTCAAGCCTCGAGCCGGGAAAGATTATCGCCGCCCGCTTGGGAGCGCCGATCTGCATAGGAGCGGGTGAAGGAGAAAATTTCGTCGCTTCCGATGTATCCCCGCTCCTTCCTTATACCCGACAGGTGCTCTACCTTAAAGATGGAGAAACGGGAATTCTCACGGAAAAGGAGTATCGTGTGTGTACGCTTGATGACAGAACGATAACAAGAAAAGTGGAAACTGTTCTGTGGAGCGAAGCGGAGCTCCAAAAAGACGGATTCGCTCATTTTACACTCAAAGAAATTAAAGAAGCTTCCCACGTCGTCGTAAAGACGCTCCGAGGCCGCCTCCTCCCCGAAAACGGCTTCACGAAATTGGGCGGCCTTGAAAGCGCGGCCGGCAAACTTCGCGAAGCAAAGCGCATTATCTTTGTCGGATGCGGTACCGCATTTCACGCGGCCAAAGTCGGAGCATACATGCTCGAAGAATACACCGGGATTCCGGTGGAAGTGGAACTCGCTTCAGAATTCAGATACCGAAAACCGGTGCTCGAGAGCGGCACCGTGGTGATAGCCATTTCGCAATCAGGCGAGACGGCGGACACGCTCGAGGCGCTTCGAGAGGCGAAACGCAAGGGCGCGACGACGCTCGGAATTGTAAATGTTGTCGGTTCCACCATCGCGCGAGAAGTTGACGCCGGCATCTACAATCACGCGGGGCCGGAGATAAGTGTCCTCTCGACCAAGGCTTACATCTCACAACTTGTCGTACTTGCGCTCTTGACGCTTTACTTTGGCAGAGAACGGCAGATGTCTCTTGCCGTCGGGAAGAGAATAGCAAAGGAACTTCGAGAACTTCCCGAGAAGCTTGAAAAAGTATTCAAGCGCGAGAAAGACATACGGACACTCGCGAAAAAGTACGCGAAATATGAACATATGCTCTACCTCGGACGGAAATACAACTTCGCGACCGCTTACGAAGGCGCGCTCAAGGTCAAAGAGGCCTCCTACATTCACGCCGAAGGATGCGGCGCGGGAGAGATGAAGCACGGTTTTATCGCCATGATAGACAAGGATTTTCCGACGATAGCGATAGCGCCAATAGACAGCGTCTATGATAAGATGCTCTCTAACATAGAGGAGATAAAGGCGCGAGACGGGCGCGTGCTGGTCATAGCGACAGAAGGCGACAAAAGAATGGCGAAAGTGGCGGACGACTGTCTTTACATTCCAAAAACGCTTGAGATGCTCTCCCCCATTCTCGCAATCGTGCCGCTCCAGTTGTTTGCGTATTACCTCACGCTTGAGCGGGGACTGGACCCTGATAGGCCGAGAAATCTCGCTAAGAGCGTAACCGTAGAATAGCTTGCTAGCTGATTAGCCTTCTAGCCGACTTTAATTCTTTCCTAAAAAGCTAAGAAGTTGATAAGCTAAAAAGCTGAGCATTTATGCGTGCACTTGTATTTGATACAACACTCGGCGGCTGGGAAAAAACCCGCGGATTTGAGCTGCAAGATGTCCCGAGCCCAACGCTTGACGAAAAGAAAAATCCCGCCGATGCGGATAAAGTGCTTCTCAAGGTGCACTACGCCGGCATTTGCGGCACAGACCGCGGCATCTGGAACCGCGCTGCCTTCAAGGACCAGATTCTCGGAAGCCTAGCCGCTGAAAAAGCGGCTAGCCCCGCACGAGATGCGGGGTCCAGTGTAGGAACCCGCCGCATCCTCGGACATGAATTTTTCGGAGAAGTTGTCGCCCTCGGAAGCATGGCATCCGCCATCGCTCCCTTCCCTCTTCGCGTTGGCGATTTCGCCGCGCCCGAATCGCATGTCACCTGCAACAAGTGCTTCCAGTGCCTGCATGGAGAAAAGCACGTGTGCACCAACGAAAAAATACTCGGCATCTCGCACGACGGCGGGTTCGCCGAGTTCGTCAAGTTACCGGCGCACATCCTCTGGAAAACCGATACCGCGAAGACCCGTCCGGAGCTCGGCGCCCTGCAGGAACCATTCGGCAACGCCGTGCACGCCGCAAGCAAGGTCTCGCTTAAAGGAAAAACAATTGCCATTTTCGGTCTCGGCCCAATCGGCCTCTTTCTCGTTCTTGTTGCGCGGGGCCTCGGCGCGGCATCTATCATCGGCGTTGAGCCCAATCCCGTCTCGCAGGACATGGCGAAAAAGCTCGGCATTGACTACGTTATTCCGCTTCCTCAGCGTCCTAAAGACACTCCGACACACCACCGCGACGAAGATGTGATTGCCCGCATAATGGAACTCACCTCGGGACTTGGTGTGGATGTCTCGTTTGAGATGGCGGGATTCAACTCCTCGTTCAACAACGCCGTCTTCGCGGCGAGGCGAGGTGGAGATATGATTGCCTTCGGAATCAAGTCGGGAGATTTCGTGCTTGAAGATTACAACCGGTTCATCGTCCGCGGCATTACGATGCACGCGGTCATTGGGCGACGGCTTCCCGAGACGTGGGAGATGACCCAAAGACTTTTCATGGACGCGCAAAACAAAATCCAGGAAAACATCTGGAATGTGATTTTGAATCAGGGCAAGGGTACCATTTTACCGCTCGCAAAGTATACTAGGGAGGCGTTTGAAGCGATGATGGCGAAGCACCCCAAGATACTTATTGAAGTCTGATACGAATGCGACGAATTACCATGCGAATGCTACGAATCCACGAATTACAAATCTGCACTATTCGCATATTCGCGGCATTCGTGCGTTAATTCGCGACATTCGTATCACGCAGATGTTTTCAGATAAATTCAAATCGGAACTGCAGCAGGAACTCTCCGTCATGCGCGATGGCGGTCTTTTCAAGGTGGAGAAAACGATTGAGGGCCGCCTTGGAACGACCGTCACCGTTGATGGCAAGAAACTCATTAATCTCTGTTCCAACAATTATTTGGGGCTTGCCCAACATAAGGGGGTGACAAAAGGCGCCCAGAAAGCCTTGAAAGAGTATTCGCTTGGAGCAAACAGCGTCCGTTTTATCGTCGGCACAACCGGCCTCCACAAAAAGCTTGAGGCCGCGATTTCGAAGTTCCTGCAAACCGAAGATGCGATTCTCTACGGCTCCTGTTTTGACGCGAACACGGGCCTGTTTGAGGTCCTGCTCGCCGAGGGGGACGCGGTGTTTTCCGATGAACTGAACCACGCCTCCATCATTGACGGCATTAGACTCTGCAAGGCCGAGCGTTTCCGTTTCGCGCACGGCAACATGGAGGAACTTGAAAGGCATCTTACCAAGGCGCGGGAGGCGCGGAGAAAACTCATTGTGAGCGACGGCGTGTTCTCAATGGATGGAGAAGTCGCAAAGCTTGATGAGCTGAAAAAGCTTGCCGACGCGCACGGTGCGCTCCTTGTGGTGGATGACTCGCACGGCACCGGGGTACTGGGGAGGACAGGACGAGGCAGCATTGAGGAGAAAGGCGTCTTTGGAAAGGTGGACATTATTACCTCTACTTTTGGCAAGGCGCTCGGCGGCGCGGGTGGCGGATTTGCGACGGGACGAAAAGAAATTATTGACCTCTTGCGCCAAAAGAGCCGCCCATATCTTTTCTCAAACAGTCTCATGCCCGCCATCGCGGGAGCGGCGCTCTACGTGCTCGAGCACTTTGACAAAGAGTTTCTGCCACTCAAGGAAAAACTCGCCGAAAATACGTCGTACTTCAGAACAAAGCTTGAAAAAGTGGGTTATACAGTGGGAGGAGCGACGCACCCGATTACTCCAATTATGATTATGGACGAGCGAAAAACCATGGCGCTCGCGGACGAGCTCCTCAAGGAAGGCATTTATGTGCGGGGGTTCGCCTATCCCGTCGTCCCGAAAGGCAGAGCGCGCATTCGCGTTCAGATTTCCGCGGCGCACACCAAAAAGCAGTTGGACAAGGCGATACGGGCTTTGCAGATTGCGGGACAGAGGTTGGGAATTATTAGGTAGCGCGCAAGAAATCCTAAATCCGAAATCCTAAACTCTAGACTGATATTTCTTAATGTCATCCCCGTGAAAACGGGGAACCAGAAAGACTGGTTTCCCGCCTGCACGGGAACGACAGCAAAGCCGCCGGTTTAGGATTTAGATATTAGAGTTTAGAATTTGTTTTCATTCCTATGAAAACGGTCGTCATCATTGGCGGGGGCACCGCGACCTTCACCCTTCTT
Source organism: uncultured Candidatus Saccharibacteria bacterium (assembly GCA_964358745.1). GTDB lineage: Bacteria > Patescibacteriota > Minisyncoccia > Phycocordibacterales > UBA10002 > UBA10002. The sequence goes on from CAYHPP010000008.1 coordinate 6,921, forward strand.
AAGGGTCTCCGGGAGTTTCCTACCAACAACATCGTCATTGTCTCCACCGCAGACGACGGAGGTTCAACGGGCGTCTTGCGGCGAGAGCTTGGCGTCATGCCCATGGGGGACTTGAGACAATGCCTTATTGGCCTGTCATATACGGTGCCTGCATTGCAGAACCTTTTTGCCTATCGCTTCGGAGCCGGATCGCTCAAAGGCCACAGTGCCGGAAACATTCTTCTTGCCGCCCTCCAAAAAGTGACGGGAAACCCCGAGGGAGCTATTGCCGAAGCTGCGCGCCTTCTCAACGTGCGCGGCGAAGTGCTCTTCGTCTCAAAACAACCAACGACACTTAGCGCGAAACTCTCCGACGGCACCGTCATAAAAAGCGAGCATGAACTCGATGAGCCGGTGGCGAAAAAGCGCGCGCCGATACAAAAACTCATGCTCTCGAGGGCGGATGCAAACCCTCGGGCGCTTGACGCGATCTCCCGGGCGGACGCTATCGTCCTCGGGCCGGGCGACCTTTACACCTCAACCTTCCCCAACCTCCTCGTCCCCGGCATTGCCGACGCCATCAGAGCGTCACAGGCAAAAAAGATATTCATTACGAACGTCATGACCAAACTCGGCCAGACGGAAGGGTTCGCCGCCTCCGATTTCGTTCGCGAAGCGAACACATATCTCGGGGCGGAGAGAGGCGAGACCGTTATTGATACGGTCATCATCAATACAAAAAAGCCGGCGCCGGGCGTACTCGCGCGATACCGGAAGGAGGGAGCGGTGTTCGTGGAGCCGAGCATCGCCGCGCTGAAAGAAATCGGCGTGCGCACCGTCGCGGGGGCACTCATCTCAAATCATGTCCACAAAAAGGCAAAGGGAGATTCGTTGACCCGAAGCCTTATTCGCCACGATGCTGAGAAGACGGCAGGGGTTATATGGAACCTCATCAAATGAAAGATACCAATGATGACTAATGCACGCCAATCTACTAATACCTGCGAATAAGATTGCGACTCGTTGCGTCATTAGTAGGTATTCGTAGATTAGTATCTGTTATGACAATACGGAAAGAGAAAAAACAGAATGCGATCCGTATCAGCGCCCATGAGGGGGATGAAGAGCTTGGCACGCTGTACCTCTATCTCATTCGAAACGACTCTCGCAAAGAGCCGTACGGGTTGCTTGAGGACCTGTTCGTAACGGAAACGCGCCGAAGAAAGGGGGTTGGCAGCGCCCTTGTGAAGGAAACAATCGCAGAGGCGAGACGTCTTGGCTGTTACAAGGTAATCGGTACAAGCCGCATGGCGCGCGAGGAAGTGCATCGCTTCTATGAAAATTTGGGATTAAAAAAATACGGATACGAATTCCGAATGGACCTCTAACAAAGCAATTTCTCATTTAGCAATAGTGTACACGTGTATGTTATTGCTAAATGGAGTTCGCATCAACCGCTTAACGCCTGAAGTAATTCCCCGTGGATTTTCCCGTTGCTCGCCGCAAACTGCGTAGAGGTAGAGATAAACGGCTTCCCTTCCCAATCGGTTGCCGCTCCTCCTGCCTCGGTCAAGATGAGCATCCCCGCAGCGACATCGTAGATTTTGATTCGTTCGCTCACCAGCACATCGAGTTTCCCCTCGGCAATAAAACAGAGTTCAAGCGCCGACCCGCCGTACTGTCTTCCGCGATAGATACTGCGGGCAACGCGTTGAAGCGCTGAATTGGTGGCCAAAACGGCTACGCGCCCCGCTCCCCCCATACCACCGCTTAACTTTGAAATTGAAGACACTGAAAGTTCTTGCGTTCCGTTTTTAAAGGCCCCCTCCCCGCGCACCGCCGAATACACATCACCGCTTATCGGTTCACATACCACTGCAACAAGCGGCGTCTCATCTCTCCAGAGCCCGACCGAAATAGAGGCCACGGGAAGGCCGCGAATGTAATTGATGGTTCCGTCAATCGGGTCAATGTACCATGTGTATGGGCTCTTTTTCTTTTGCGCGGGAAATTCTTCCCCAACAATTGAATGGTCAGGGAAATACTCCGTGAGTACCGTCCTAATCATCTTCTCAATCTCTTTATCCGCATCCGTTACCGGGCTTCGGTATGCACCGACCTTTTTTTCAACGATGCCGGATGCCCTCCCAAACGAGGCGCGAAACGCCGGTCCGGCACTCCTCACGGCGGCCAACGCAACTTCTAGAAATTTCTGCGGCTCGTTTCTCATGGTGATTCCCATAGTACCACCAATGTCTCCATTAACAAAAATATTGTGGTACACTCGTTCATGCCATGCGACCTGCTCTACCCCTTGAAACTCTTTTTCGCATCACCGAGACGCAAAAAAGGGCTCTTCACACGCTCGGCATCAAGACGGCGGAGGATGTGCTGCATCACTTCCCCTCCCGCTACGGCGATGCCGCCGAGGTGCGGACGATTGAGGGTCTCCAAAGGGGAGATACGGCTGTCGTGTACGGGAAGATTTCAAAGCTCAAGGCCACTAAGGCCTTTTACAAAAAGATACCGATGGGGACGGCGGAGCTTTGTGATGACACGAGAAGGATACAAATTGTTTGGTTCAATCAGCCCTACCTCGCCAAGATGATACCCGAAAGCGCGCTGGTGCGGGTTGAGGGAAAAGTTTCGGAAAAACGCGGAAAAGGGGGTCTTTATTTCTCCAATCCTAAAATAGAAAAAATTGGCGCGGTTCCAAATGAAGTCGGCAGATCGCTTTTTGGAAACAGCGCCGGCGGCCACCATCTCTACCCGGTGTATCCAGAGTCAAGAGGGATTACCTCAAATTGGTTCTATCACGCCATCCAGAAAATCTTCAGGACGGAAATTCTAGACGCGCTTGAAGATTCAATCCCGCCGGAAATTCTTAAAAAATACAGCCTGCCCTCGCTTCAAACAGCCCTCATCTGGATCCACGCCCCGAAAAACAGAAATGACGCGCTGGCGGCGCGGAAACGTTTCGCTTTTGAAGAGGTGTTTTTTATTCAACTTGACCGGCAGAAAGCGAGGAAGGAATACGAAGCAAACCCTTCGTACAAAATTACCGCGCCCGCAGAGGGCCTTAAAAATTTTGAGGGTCGCTTCCCTTGGAAGCCAACCGCGGCGCAAACAAGGGCCGTCAAGACAATTCTCTCCGATTTCAATAAAGAGAGGCCGATGATGCGCCTTCTTGAGGGCGACGTTGGGAGCGGCAAGACTTTTGTCGCGGCGGCCACTTCCTATTCGGTGGTAACCAGCCGCCCGGCGGGACAAAATTTCGGCAATCTCCAGGTCGTCTACATGTGCCCGACCGAAATCCTCGCCGTTCAACAGTTTGAGAATTTCATTTCTTTTTTTTCGCATCTTTCCATTAACATCGGCCTCATCACCTCCTCCGGCTGCCGGAAGTTCCCGTCAAAAGTTAACCTCCATGAAGCGACGGATATCTCCCGAACCCAGCTGCTCAAGTGGGTCGCGGGCGGCGAGATTCCAATTCTCATTGGCACCCATGCCTTGATCCAGAAAGCCGTTTCGTTTAAGCACTTGGCCTACGTTATCATAGACGAACAACATAGGTTTGGAGTCGGCCAACGCCAGCGACTGGTGCAGAAAAATAGAATCGCGCCGCATCTAATGAGCATGACCGCCACACCAATTCCAAGAACGCTCTCTCTCACCATATTTGGCGACCTTGATCTGACACTCCTTGACGAAATGCCGCCCGGCCGCAAACCGATAATCACCGAAATTGTTCTAAAAAACGAGCGCGAGGCCACCTACGAAAAAATCCGCCGTGAGCTCCTGGCCGGGCGGCAGGCCTATACAATCTGCCCAAGAATAGACGAACCCGACCCGACCAAAGAGACGGCGCTCCTCGCCAAGTCAGTTAAAGAGGAAGCCCGGCGGCTCAAAGAAAAAATCTTTCCTGAGTTTGAGGTCGGTCTCCTTCACGGGAAGATGAAGCCGGCCGAAAAGGGCAAGGTGATGGAAGAATTTCGGGACGGAAAAATAAAAATTCTGGTCTCAACCTCGGTCGTGGAAGTTGGCGTCAATATCCCGAATGCGACAATCATCGTGATTGAAGGCGCCGAACGCTTTGGTCTCGCACAACTCCACCAGCTGCGCGGCCGCGTGCTCCGTTCTACCCACCAATCATATTGCTACATTTTCACCGAAACGGCGGGAAAAGCAACGAGGGACCGGCTCAAAGCTATTAAAGAAGCAAAAAACGGTTTTGAGCTCGCCGAGTACGATTTGAAGTTTCGCGGCGCGGGCGAACTTTCCGGAAGCGTTCAGTGGGGCGTCTCCGATGTCGCGATGGAAGCGCTCCAAAACCTAAAGATGGTAGAAGCCGCCCGTGCCGAGGCCAAGAAAATAATTGAGGAAGACCCCGACCTCTCCCGCCATCCAATGCTCAGCGAAAAAATCTCGGACGAAACCGAGAAAATCCATTTTGAGTAAGATTACAGAGTCAGACCTTTTAGGAACAGGCTCGTTGCTCATACGAAACGCCCGGAGGGACTCGAACGCTACTCGTTCAGTACAGGTTTCCCATCCAGCACTTTTCAAAAAAAGTGCCGGATATGGGAGAACCTTTTCGAGTCCCTCACGCAAGCAAAGCAGTTTGCTCGCTCGGATGTATATTCGAAGACTCATTGGTACGCCCGGAGGGACTTGAACCCCCAGCCAATCCGATATATGAATTATTTCAGAGTCCGCCCGCTTGGACTCGAACCAAGAACCCCCAAGGTATAAGCTTGGTGCTCTAACCATTGAGCTACGGGCGGTTCACGCTCTACCATTGCCTGCCCCGTACCGAGCTTTGCTCTGGTACCGGGGAGCTGCGGGCGTGTGTTGAAATCGTAGCGCAAAAGAGGTTCTTTCGCAAAAAACACCACCACCCTAGCCTACGGCCACCCCTCCTCAACTGAGGAGGGGAAAGAAGAGATGCTTTCCTAGGGCCTAGCGCCTAAAGCCTAGCGCCTATTTCTGATGCTCTATATCTTTCTTCTTCTTCGGCGCGATGCCGTGCGCGATGATGAGCTTTTCGTATTCATCCTGCTCAAGCGTCTCCACCTCAATGAGCTTTTGCGCGATAGCATCAAGCGCAGTGCGATGCTTCACGAGAATATCCTCCGCGCGCTTATAAGCTTCCGAGATAATTTTCGCGACCTCCGCGTCAATACTGTCCCCCACCTTTTCTCCGTATTCCCGCTCTTCGTAAAGACCGCGCCCGCTAATCCGGCCGAGGAGCGTCTCAAAGGCAATGGGTCCGAGCTTCTCCGACATACCGTATTTGGTGACCATGTCGCGCGCGAGGCCGCTCGCCACCTGTAGGTCGTTTGACGGACCCGTCGTGATGTCTTTGAACAGCATCAGCTCGGTGATGTAGCCGCCGAGCGTTACCGCGATATCGTCCAGAAATTCCTTGCGGGACTGAAGCTTCCTGTCTTCAAGCGGCAACTTCAGGGTGTATCCGCCCGCGCGGCCCCGCGCGATGATGGAAACTTTGTGCACCGGGTCGGCGTACGGAAGCACCGAGGCTACGAGCGCGTGTCCCGCCTCGTGGTAGGCCGTAATTTCCTTCTCCTTTTCCGAAAGCAGGTGGCTCTTACGCTCC
>CAYHPP010000009.1:0-12293 GCA_964358745.1 uncultured Candidatus Saccharibacteria bacterium
GCTCTCACCGCGTCGCCGGCGGCAATGTTGTTTTGGTGGTAGAGGCCGTCCGTGCAATCTCCCGCGGCCCAGATGCCGGGGAGGGAGGTCGCCTGCGTTTTGGGGTCTACGATGATTTGTCTGTAGGGCGTCTGCTTTACAAGGCCGCCGAGGAATTCGGTCGCAGGACTTGAGCCAATCTCAACAAAAATGCCTTGCACGGGAAGCTCCTTCGGCTGGCGAGATTCTTTGTTTTTGTAGATGAGACCGGTCACAAATTTATCACCCTTTACCTCCGCAATGTCGGTGCTAAGCATTGCCCGCATATTCGGGTGCGCGAGCACTTTCTTTACCGTAACCGGGTCGGCTTTGAATTCGTCATTTTTGTGTATGAGAGTAACGCTTTTTGCGTAGGCAAGAAGCTGTGCGGCGGTTTCAAAGCCCGCATTCCCGCCGCCAATGACGGCAACATCCATGCCGGCAAAGAGCGGTCCGTCGCAGGAGGCGCAGTAGGTAATGCCCTTGTTTTCAAATCTTTCCGCCCCCGGCACGGCAAGTTTTCTTCGCGCGCTTCCGGCAGTGACGAGCACCGTCCGCGCCGCATATTCATTTGCATCGGTTGTTACAACAAATGCGCCGTCGGCGCCTTTTGCAACGCTTTTTACCGTCTCGCCCGCCTTCACATCAACAACATCTCCGGCATACGCGCGAAGGTGAGCCTCCAGATTTCTTGCGAGGTCGGCGCCGGAGATTTTTATCGTGCCGATCCAGTTTTCAATACCCTCGGAGACGATTGACTGTCCGCCGAAGTCCTTGGCGATGAAAACGGTTTTGAGGCGCTTGCGCGACGCGTATACGCCTGCCGCAACGCCGGCAGGACCGCCCCCGATGATGGCTAAGTCATACATAGTAGGCTTTAGGCGCTAGGCATTAGGCACTAGGTAAGGAGGAAGAAGGTTGAATAATTTGGTTATGATATCAGAAATTCAGCAAAAACATAAGGTGAAAAATCCCGACGGTAATTCGGATCTTTCCTAGAGCCTAGCGCCTAATGCCTAGCGCCTATTTTTTCGCTCTGCGAAGAAATGCCGGGACCGCTCCCCAGTCATCGTCCATGTCCGTGAGGACCTTCTTCTCCTCGGCCGGCTGCTGCGGCTTCGCATCTTTTCCGCCGGAGCCCGGCAGAATCGTGTTGAATATCCTTCCTTTCTCGTCTCCTCCCGACGACTTTTCGGCGGTAAAGAGCGGCTTGGACTTCGCTCCGTCGGGGAAGCCCGATGCAATAACGGTAATTTTAACCTCGCCTTTTTTGAGCTTTTCGTCCTTGATGGTTCCGAAAATCACCTTCGCGTTTGGGTCAATGGATTCCGTAATCACCTTTGCGGCATCTTGAATCTCAAACATCGTGAGGTCATCGCCTCCCGCGATGGAGAACAAGACACCCTTCGCGCCGTTGATGGAAAGTTCCAGAAGAGGGGAGTTGATGGCGATTTTTGCCGCCTCTTCCGCGCGCTTCTCGCCCGTCGCGGAGCCGATGCCGATGAGTGCCGAGCCCGCATTTTCAAGAATGGAACGAATGTCTGCGAAGTCCAGGTTGATGATGCCCGGAGTCGTGATGAGGTCAGAGATGCCCTCAACGGCCTGGCGCAGGATGTCGTCGCACATGGCGAAGGCCGCCTTGGCGGTCGTTTCTTTTGAGATGGTTGAAAGAATCCGGTCGTTCGGGATGACGATAATCGCGTCAACCACTTTACGCAGCTCATCAAGTCCGACATCCGCGAATCGCAGGCGCTGTGCTCCCTCAAAGAAGAACGGCTTGGTTGTTGCCGCGACCGTGAGCGCCCCCATCTCCTTGGCGGTCTTCGCGACGATTGGAGCCGAGCCGGTGAATGTTCCTCCGCCTTCGCCTCCTGCGATGAAGACCATGTCCGCGCCCTTGATGGCCTCCTGAATTTCCTCGCGGGTTTCTTCGGCGGCGCGCTTCCCGATGTCCGGATTCATGCCGGTCCCGAGTCCCCGCGTCAGATTCTTGCCGATGTGGATTTTTTTCTTCGCGAGCGTGTTGTGCAGGTCCTGCGCGTCCGTGTTGATGGCGATGAACTCAACTCCCTTTACCTTGGAGTTGATCATGTGATTGAGAGCATTCTTGCCGGAGCCGCCGCATCCGAACACTTTTATCCGCGCGAAGGCTTCAACATCGGGGGTGATTTGGGGCATGGTGAAGATAGCTTTTAGCTGTTAGCTTATAGCTTTTAGCTACAAGCCAGCAGAGCTGGTAAGAAACAAAATACATCAAGAACTGAAAGCAGAAAGAACAACCTCTCTTTTGTTTTCGTATGATAACAAAGGTCCCAAAAGAGTAAAGGGGTTGACAACGGCCAAAATCGGGTTCGGCTTTCAACCCAGCTACGGCAAAAATTGCTTAAGGAAATTTACCAACCCCCGCTGGGTACGCTTCATGAGGTTGAGGCCGGACATGGTTTCCTCGTCGCCGCTCTGAAGCCCGACGATGCACAGGCCGTAGGCGACCGACCACGACGCGTCCCTGATTTGCCCTCGGATGTTGTCGCCAAATGAAACCGGCGCGACGCGCGACGGCAGCCGCAGCGCGGTCTTGGCGAGGTCGCCGACCGTCTCAATCGCCGAGCCGCCGCCCGTAAGCACAATGCCGGCGGGAAGGAGCCCGTTTCTCCCGAGTTTTTTCAAATGCGAGTCAATGAGCTCAAACATATCCGAAAGCCGCGCCTCAATAATCTCCTCCAATTTCTTACGCGGGTAGTTGCCTCCTATCAGCGCGCCCTTTTTAATGCTCTCGGCCTCTTCCAGCGGGATCCGGAGCCCGAGCGCGATGTCGTTCGTGATGTCATTGCTTCCGAGCGGGAATATTTCGAGCGAGATGGGGAGATTGTTTTCAAACACGACGATAGAGACCGTCTCAGAGCCGATGTTCGCGAGTACGACGCCGGCCATTTTTTGCTGGCGCGACAGCGTAACGAGGCTTGCGGCGATAGGGGCGGCGACGAGGTCCTCAACCTCAATACCCGCTTCGGCGAGCGTTTCCAGAAGGTCGTTGATATGATTTTCAAAGCAGGTAATGAAAAGCGTTTTGACCTCAAGCTTGCTGCCGTTGAGACCTTCCGGCCTTCCAAGAATCGTTCTGCCGTCCACTTTGAACGAGAGCGGAATTGTGTGAAGCACCGTGCGGTTCTGGGAGAGGGACGCCGGGATTTCCTGCCGGCTCGTTTCAATCGCCTTTTTGACGTCAAGCTCGGTAATTTCGGAGTCGGCGCGTGAGATGACCGTCGCGCCGCTTGAGGTGACGCTTGACAGACCGATACCGCCGACGGAGACGATAGCTTTATTAATGGGAACTCCCGCTGCTTTTGAGGCTTGAGCGACTGCCTGCTTAACACTCTTCACTGAATCGGTCTGGTTCAAGATATGGCCATGCCGAAGGCCGCGGGATTCGGCGAAACCGACCCCGACGACCCTGGGAAGCTCTCGCTCTCCTTCAACGCTTGCGTTTTCTGCCGCCACGACGCGCGTCTGATAGGTCCCTATGTCAATGCCGACGGCGATGTGTCTCATGAAGAATATCGAATCTCGAATTTCGAATCTCGAAAACGACAGTCCTCTGTCGTTCCCGCGCAGGCGGGAAACCAGTGTTTCTGGTTTCCCGTTTTTACGGGGATGACATTAGGAAATGTCATTTTCGAGATTAGGTATTTGATATTCGAGATTGCAAGAATTCAGATGTTAAATCTCCTCCTGAATTTTCGCTCTTGTGTCTCCATTCTACTCCCATGCGAGTATCCTTTCAAATGAAGCAGGCCGTGGATAAAGAGAACGACGAGAAACACCCCCGGGGGATACCCGAAAAGAGGCGCGCGCCTCCGAACATCGGCGATTGAGAAGAGCATCTCGCCGGTCTGCGCGGAGAGCGGGAAGCTTAAGATATCCGTAGAGGATGAGATGCCGCGATAACGCCGGTTGAGCTTCGCAATCGCGCGCGAGCCAACAAACGCAACGCTCAGCTCGTAGCCGGACCCCAGCACAGCGTTTTTAATGCGCAGAAAAAGAGCCCGCGGGATGCGGGGCTTTGATGCGGAATCTGTTGAGAAATCAAAGGCGAGCATTTCATTCTCCCCGCGCAACGCGAGAAGTTCCGTTATCTTCGCCCTCTTCGTTTCTTTTCAACCGGAGCCTTGCCGAGCTTTGCAAGCTTCTCGTATTCTTTCCTTTTTTCCAGAAACTTGAGAGTTGCCATTTTCTTTTTGAGCGGCGACTGGTTGCGGACTTTGTAGCGGAGGCCGCGCACGCGGTTGAGCACGCCCGAACCCTGTACGCGTTTTGAAAAACGCCGCAATAAACTCAAGCTGCTTTCATTTCCCGTTTTGTGGACTTCTACGTTTATGTTTGCAGTTGACATGAGTAGTGAGGATACCACGGCGCGCGACAAAGCGCAAACTCCACGCCGAAGCAAGACACAAAACACAAACTTTACAAAAACCCAAACAAAGTCACAAACTTCTCAAAACACAAACAATTCTGCCCGTTTGGTTTTTTGTGTACTGTGTTTTGTGTTTTGCTTTTCTATCCGAGTTTCATTTTCCGGAGGCACTCAACCAGATCCGGGATTTTGACGGTTTCCTGCGCGCGTGTGGTGGTGTTTCTGATGATAACCGAGTTTTCAAGCGCCTCCCGCTGTCCCAAGATGATGGAGTAGGGAATGTGCAGATTTTCCGCCGCAGAGAGCTGGGAGACGAGCTTGTCGCGGCCAAGCGCCTGATAGATCGGAATGCGCGCCTTGCGCAGAATTTCAATAACGCGAAGACTTTTGAGCTTCGCATAAAACCCGAGCTGAAGAAAAAAGACGGACGGCTTTCTGAAACGAAAATGCCGGGACGGACGCCACTCCTTGTCGGCGTTTGGGACGATAAGGTTTAAGCCGATAGACGGCACATCATGCTTGTTGAGTCCCAAGCGCTTTCCAAGCGTATTGTACCGTATGCCTGCCGAGAGACAGCGGGAATTTCCCCGCGGGACCAGTCCCGTTTCCGGGCTGTGGAGATTCGCGCCGACCGGCTCGCTCTCCGGGAGCGTTTCCCGTATTTCAAAAACAGTTTCGGCAGCGAAGGAGCGGCCGCCACTCAGGGCGTGGTCTATTTGGTAGGGAATCTCAAGCTCCTCAAGGAATTCAAGCACCTCCTTAAAATGCCGGCGGCTCCCTTCTCCCAAAAAGCCGATGGATTTGGGGGCGCCGTCCGACAGGCCTCGACAGAGCGCATGTTGGCACCGGAGGATCTCGAGCGGATTTATTCGCAAGAGCGTCTTGCAGCTATTCGGCAGCGAGGCGGCGTGCCTGCGGTAGTAATTGCCAAGCTCGCGGGTAAAATGGCCCGTGGACTCACGGTCGCCAATGCTGTTGATGTGAAGCGTGAGATTTTCGTGCTTCGCCTCCCGGAGCGTTGCGAACGCAGTCTGTATAATCGTTGCATCAGCAATGCTCTTCCCGCTTCCGATAATTTCAAGCAACACAAGCCGGTCGTCCGGTTTCCTTCTTTGTGCGGCTCCGGGAAGAAGTTCCGAGCAGAACATAACCGGCTGCATGCCCTCGTTAACCTTTTTCTCTCCATACTGGCGCAGGAGAGCGATTCGCTCCTCAAGCGTCGGCGCGACGGAAAAAGGGTCGGTTCTCATTTCTTCCTGAATCGAGCGCGCGCGATCCCTGTCTTTCTTGGTGACGATGACGGGCGAATCAAGCGGCGTGAAGCCGTAGTAGAGAGCCACCTCCATCGCAGGGTGCACATTTTTGTACTCAATGTATGCCGAGGAGCGCTTCGCTTTCTCGTTTCCAGGGCGCTGGGGCGAAGCGGCGGCGGGGGCACGGCTCGCGATTCCTCGGCGTCCCGATGCCCTGATGGAAAAAGGCGTTCTCGTTTTTGTTTGGGAAGACAACATACGTGGCTGCGATACCGTCGCAATAAATCCTGCTCGTTCTATCCCGAGAGCAAGCTGACTGAGTACCCGCCCGTACCGAAACGGCACGTTCGGGCGGGTTCGGCGAGCAGGATTTATTCTGAGAACCCCTCGGTTCCTCAGCGCTCGCTCGAAGACTCGCTCGCTGCTCTCCGCCACGGGGAAAACTCCGTTTTCCCCGACCCCCTTTCCCCGCGCATTCATCCCCGCTGGCAGACATCGGGGATGAATGCGCTTGGATTAAAACCCATCCTGAAACGCCCACCCTCACCGCCACTTCGCGTCAAATAGCTTCCGATGCCGTCCATTCTCCCGGGAATACGTCAACTTTTGACAACGGGAAGAGTCGGATGAGCGGGCGGCCGACGATGCGTTCGCGCGGGAGCGCCCCCCAGATCCGGGAATCCGCGCTCTCACCCCGGTTGTCCCCGAGCACGAAGTATTCATTGTTGTTCAAGGTAGTCGTAAAGCGCACGCCGTCCCGCCCTTTATTGAAGGTGCCTTGCTCCCACACGAAGCCCTCGGGGTGAGATTTATTCGTGATGCGTATTTCGTTTCCAAAGATCTCCACCGTCTCGCCCGGAAGTCCGACAATCCGTTTGATGAGGAATTTTGACGTGTCGGCAGGCAGGCGAAAGACAATCACCTCTCCGCGCGTGGGGTCTTCAAATCGGTACGAAAGCTCGTCAATGATGAGATAGTGTCCGTTTTCAAAAGTGGGGACCATGGATGCGCCGGAGACGACGAACGGCTGGGCGATAAAGAGCCGTATCGGAATGACGATGACGACGGCGGCAAGCCCGAACTTAACGAAGTCCAGAATGGATTCACTCATCGTCGCCTTTTTGTTTGCGGGCGACGGAGAATTTTCGCGTTCAGATGCGTTTTCAGGTTGCATACGAATGAATTGTAGTACGAAGGAGAGAGTTGACGCAAGGGTCGCTCGCGTTCTCTGTTTAGAAGCGCGAAAACTTTCTGCTGAAAGTTTTCTCTGTCCGGCGCCGTCGCGCCTCCCAAGTCTTCTAAACAGAGAACACTCGCTTAGTTGGAAGGATTCACCCTCCTCGTGCTATACTCCGTCTCATGTTTGTCTTGGTTGGTCTCGGCAATCCAGGGTCTGAATACGAAAACACCCGCCACAACACGGGGCGAATCGTGCTTGACGCGTTCGCGCAAGCGCAGGATTTTCCCGCGTGGAGCGCCGATAAGAAATTACAAGCGCTGGTTTCAAAGGGTGCAGTTTCTCCTGTGCCGAAAACCAGGGGCAAGCGGTCAGCGGTTCTCCTTGTTGAACCAGAAACATTCATGAACAAGTCGGGGCAATCCCTGCGGGAGATTAAGGATTTACGATTTAAGATTTATGATAAGAAAAAGGCAATTCCGAACCTGGTGGTGATACATGATGATTTAGATATTCCGTTCGGGTCCTACAAAATTTCGTTTAACAAAAGCTCTGGCGGACATCGGGGCGTGGAGTCAATCATACGAGCGATCAAGACGCAGGCGTTTGTTCGCGTACGCGTCGGCATTGCATCATCCGCCGCTGCGGTGAAGAAGTCACAAGACGACGCGGCGGTTGGGAAGACTATTTTAGGCAAGTTTTCGGGAGACCAGCTTGACGAACTCAGAAGACTTGCGAAGGAAATCTCGGAAGGTCTCGTTGTCCTCATTACCGAGGGAAGGGAAAAGGCGATGAGCCAATATCATGCGTAAAGCGTTTAGCGTTTCGGTTAGCGTTTTAGTGAACTGGTTGCCGAGTCTCTGGGGAGAAAGATATGCTATACTGTTCCCATGCGGATATTCCGTTCGTCATGGGGACCAGTGGAACTTACGGACGAGCGAAAACAACACATCCTGTTATTTCATCCGGATGTTGCATCATGTCTAAAATTCCTCGGACCAACGATTTTCCGCCCTCAGAAGGTTTTGCACTCTACGCACGATATACGCGTTATCATCTGCTACAGTTTTCTGGCTTCGAGGAGACAATATCTTGCCGTCGTGATAAAGTTGAAACCCGGAGGCAATTTTGTTCTCACGGCCTATCTTGCTAAGAAAATTAAACGAACATCATGAAAACTCCTCTCACCTATTTCTATGATAAAGAAGCAGATGTTTTTTACTTTTCATCTGGCGCTCCGCGAACTCAAGATGAGACGGTTGAGGCAGGCGATGATGTCCTGCTTCGCCTTGATTCAAAAACAAAACAAGTACGCGGTTTTACGCTTATCAATGCTTCGCGGCGTTCCTCTGCAAAAGGTCGCGGGGTCTCTCTTCCTTTTACATTTGCAAAGCTCGCCCGTCGGTTGTAAGAGTTCTCTCTTGGGGCATATGGTCTCATGGTATCTGCGCTTGTCGCCAAGAATTGCTTAAAGAGAGAATTCCTCTCGCTTCACATCCTGTTCAAATACTTCAGGACAATCAAGCGCTTTTGATTCAGGGAGACAAAGTTGAGCGTATCGGTTCAAACGAACCCGTTGTTCTTTAACGCCGATCTCGTAAGAGTCAGACTCTTGCAAGGACTTTTTCTTCCCTAAAGCCTAACGCCTAGAGCCTCGCGCAATCAAGCCTAGAGCCTGGATCCCCGCCTGCGCGGGGATGACGCAAGACATAGTCGCCCGCACGCGGGCTCGTTGTTTTGCGTCACTTCTTCTCTCCAACGAACGAGAGCGCCATTTTCTGCTCTTTCGCATCAAAGAGAGTGATTTTGAAGGTGTATGTCTTGCCAAGCTCAAGATTCTTGCGAAGCTTCTCCTCCCCGCCGAATTCTGAGATGTGCACCAGTCCCGCCACGCCTTCCTCAATCGCGGCAAGCGCTCCATGCCTGTTGAACTTAATGACGACGCCCTTGACGACATCATCTTTTTTATATTTTGCGCCTGCCTCAATCCACGGGTTTTGCTTGAGCGCTTTGATGGAGAGAGAAATCTTGCCGTCCTTAATCTCAATGATCTTGATGCGCACTTTGTCGCCGACTTTGTAGAGTTTACGCGGATCCTCCACAAGCGCCCAATCAATCTCGGAAATATGCACCAACCCCTCAAGGCCCTCCTCAATTTTCACGAAAACGCCGAAATCGACGAGGCCGGTCACTTCCCCTTCTAACTCATCGCCAACAGCGTACTTTCCGATAATTTTCTCGCGCTCTTTCTCGGTCGTGCTTTTTTCGGAAAAAATAAGCTTTCCCTCTTTCGGTATGGCGGAGATGATGGTCACCGAGAGCTTCTCGCCGATGAGCTTCCGGAGCTCCTCAAAAATCTTCTCCTTGTCGCCGTCGGGTACTCTCGGGTAGTGGTCGGCTTTAAGCTGTGAGGCGGGGAGGAACCCGGCGATGCCCTGCCACTCCAAAATGAGTCCGCCTTTGTTCGCCTCCTTCACCGGCAGTTCAAACACCTTCTTCTCGCGGATGGCCGCCTCGGCCTCGCTCCAGATGAGCGCCTGCCGAGCCTCCTTTAGGGAAAGCTCGATATAACCGTCCGGATTTTCAAAGTCAACGATTTTCGCGGCGATAGTGTCGCCGGGGTTTATCTTCTTAATGACGTCGCGCGCGTTCGTGTATTCGCGCCCATAGATGATGCCCGTGCCGAACGGAGCAAGGTCAATGAACACCTTGCCGCGCGCTGACGCGATGACCGCGCCTTCCACGAGGTCGCCGATAGACGGAGGATTCTTCACGCCGGCAATAAGCCGCGTCATGAGCTTCTCGTTTGCGGAGCTCACTTCCTCAAGCGTCGTTACTTCATCGCTCATCATGAAGCTTCCGCCGGAAGGCGGATGCATAGTGTCTGTCATATCGTTATCTCTTACTAAAATGGTTCGGACATTCGTGACCAAGGTAGTTTGCCAAGGTAGAGGCCACGGGTTGTATCCAAACGGCTGGTAAAATTCCCCTCAAAGTAGAGAGTGCAGGAAGTATACCCTAAAGCGCCCCAATGTCCATAAAAGGAGCCCGCTCAAGAACGCGGGCTCGGTGCTGTTGGCTGGTCTTGGATAGGCAGAGGGGGGGCACGATTTGTCAGGCCGTACCCATCCCCCGGCACGAGCCAAGTGACAATCCAGCCTTCAGCTTTTAGGTACAGTACCATACTCGCGCAGAGCATGCAAGACGCCGGGGTTGAGGTAGAATGTGCTCATGCGGCGCATACCTCTGGAAAAATTTGAGTCATTCGTGCGGGATGGCGTGGAAGCCATTCCGACTAAGTTTCGCACGCGCATCAAGAACGCGGCTTTTTTGGTTCGTGAGCGGCCGACCGCGGCGCAGCGAAGGCAAAACGGGCTTCGTCCCGGCGAGACGCTTCTCGGACTTTATGAGGGGATCCCGCATCCGGCGCGCGGGGAAGGGTACGGAGGATTGGTGCTTCCCGACCGCATCACGATTTTCAGGGGGCCTATTGAAGCAGAAGCTCACTTGCTTGTGGAGGAGTATTTTGGTAACGGCAGGCGACCGCGCACTTCCGCTACGCTATCGGAGATGTTCAAAGAAGAAGTGCGGCGGCTCGTCATTGACACGGTGTGGCATGAGGTGGCGCATCATTTCGGATTGGATGAAGCGGGTGTCGCGAGGCGCGAAAGAGAACGGCAGGGTCTCAAGGGCCAAAATCCTAATATCTAAATCCTAAACCGGCGGCTTTGCTGTCGTTCCCGCGCAGAGCCTGCCCCCAGCGAAGGCGGGGGCGGGAAACCAGTCTTTCTGGTTCCCCGTTTTCACGGGGATGACATTAAGAAATATCAGTTTAGAGTTTAGATATTAGGATTTAGAGTTTAAATTGGATTGGGAGGAATGAACATCAAGCATGGTATAGTAGTGCAATGGGCGTAGAATCAATACAAGCTAAGCTTGAAGAGCCGGATGAAGATGAGGCGCCGCCGAAAAGCCCGGAGCGGCAGGCAACCGGCCCTCTTGCCGACGAGGAACCCGGGGAACCCCCCGTTGATTTTGAGACGCTTTTTGAACAGTTGAGCGCAGAGCGCAACCCGGAGGAGAAAGTGAATGTAGCGGCAGAGCGCGAGCGCGTGAGTCGCGGGTTGGAACATGTTGATACACTTCTAGAGAGGGAGAAAGAAGAGAATCAGTCGCTTGAAGCTGTCCGGCAGGGTCTTCAGGTACCGCACGAAGACAGCGGCGCCGTAAAAGAGCTTGAAGAGGCGAAAGCGAGGCTAGAGGAAGAACAAGAGCACATTGAACTTGCCGCGGAGTGGAATGATGTGCTTGATTCGTTCTCTGAATTGTCAGGCGGAGAACTGCAGCATATCGCCGATACCGGCATGACACGAAAGGGGGGGGCGATTTATAATAAACACGGGAAGGAACTCCACTCCAACCTTGCGAAGGAGCTTGCGCGTATGCACCTTGCGGGAGGGCGCCACGTTACATGGGGACAACTACGCACGCTTCGCATGGCAGTTGATCGGATTTTGCATGATATCGGGTCGGTCGTAAAAGGAATCTTCAAGGGGTCAGGGCAAGAGCAAGGCAGTTCTGGCAACCAAAAAGGCACGGCGTAAGTTAGAATGGATATCACGATGACGGCAACGTATCTTAAAGTTCACGTTATTCCGGAGAGCAGGGAAGAAGCGGTCGTGAAAAGAGAAGACATTTTTTATGTATCAGTGCGCGAGAAGGCAGAGCGCGGAGCCGCAAACAGGAGGATGTTTGAGCTTCTCCGGAAATATCTTGGCGGACTGCCGGGCAAACGCCTCGCCATCATGAGCGGACATCACGCTCCGCACAAAATTATTTCAGTAGGATAATGACGGTCCGCATTCTCATTAATCGCAGTAGCCACTTTTTCCATGAATTTCAATCTCAAGGCGACGAATATCACCATTAACGACGGCATTCGTTCCTACCTGGAAAAGCGCCTCCAAAGTCTTGATAAGTTCCTTGATCCCGCTGACCAGACCGTTATCGTTGATGTGGAACTCGGCCGTACGACGAGGCACCACCAGCGAGGCGATGTATTTTTCGCCGAGATTAACATCCATCGGGGCAGAGAGGCCTTCCGCGCAGTGTCAAACCGCCCTGACTTGAGCAGCGCCATTGACGACATGCACGACGAGATTGCCGGGGAGCTTGCTTCACGGAAAGGAAGGAAACTCTCTCTTGCGCGACGGAGTGGGCAGATAGCAAAAGCAATCCTCAAGGGAAGTTATGACGGTCTCGGATACCTTGGCCGTCCGGCCAGAGCGGGATGGAGGTATCTGAAGAGACTAGTGAGTAAAAGATAGTTTGGAGCAAGTAGAGGGACGAGAATAAGTGGGGTATAATTCTTTCTTGCGGCTACTACCATCTACTAACTTCTTCACATGAACTTCTCCAACCCATCACACCTCTT
>CAYHPP010000010.1:0-12040 GCA_964358745.1 uncultured Candidatus Saccharibacteria bacterium
TCTGGATCCTCGCATTCGCGAGGATGACAGAACCGGTGAGTTTCGTAATTCAAAGACAGAAGGGTTCTACTAAGCGATGACTTATAATATCTGGAAAAAGAAAACACGACTATGGCTTATCCATTTACTTATCTACCATCTAATCACTGCTATTCTGCTATACTAATCCCATGTTTGACAGGCTCAAGAATTTTCTCGGGACGGTGACTGCTCCGCATGCAAGCTTCATCGGGGTGGATGTCGGAAGCGCATACCTTAAAATCGTCCAGTTCCGCCGCAAAGGAGGCAAGGCCGTTCTTGAAACATACGGCGCGCTTGCGCTGGGACCGTATGCCGGCCTTGAGATTGGCCGCGCAACCCGTCTTCCTCCAGACAAACTTGCTGAAGCGCTCCGAGATGTTCTTCGCGAAGCGCATGCGACGTCAACGCGTTCGGCGTTTGCCATACCGTTCTCTTCAAGTCTTGTCGCCACCATGCAGATGCGCGTGCTTGATATGAAGCAGCTCCCAACCATGGTGTCGCTTGAGGCGAGGAAATATGTTCCCGTTCCCATCTCCGAAGTGTACCTTGATTGGTGGATTATTCCCGAAGAACCCGCCGTGCGGGAAAACTCGGGAGGACTCGGAGCGCCGAAGCAGCCGGTTCAGCCGGACGGGTTGGGAGCGGGGGAGGAACTCGCGCCTGCACTGCCTGGCGAAGGGGAGGCGGCGTCTGCGCGCCAGAACGCGCCGATTCGCTCGGAGGCGGACGATTCAAACGCTCCGAAGAACATGAAAATTCTTATTGCCGCCATTCACAACGAGGCGCTCGGCCGATACCAACAGGTGGTGCGGGAAAGCGGTCTTCAGTCCAGTTTTTTTGAGATTGAACTCTTCAGCACGATACGCGCTCTCCTTCCGCAGGACCTGGAGGCGCACGCCGTGCTTGACCTCGGCGCCGGCGAAACCAAACTCTATGTCATTGACCGGGGGCTCGTGCGCCTCTCCCACATCATGAGCCACGGCGGGCAGGATATCACGCTCGCGCTTTCGCAGGGCCTCGGCATAAGCGTAGAGGAGGCCGAAAAAAAGAAGCGCCGCGACGGGATACAGGCCGCGGAAGGCGCGGGTCAAGCGCCGGTTTCCGCTCTGCTCAACGTGATCTTCTCCGAAACCAACAGGGCGCTTCTCGGTTTTGAGCGCAGGTTCGGGCGGAAGATTCAAGACGTGATACTTTCGGGCGGAGGCGCCAACCTTCCCGGGATCGCTCGTCTTGCCGGGGAGAGCGTTTCGGTTCCCGTTCGGCGGGCCGACCCGTTCAAGCAGGCGGAGGCACCGGCCTTTTTGGAAGAAGTGCTCCAGGGCGTTGGCCCAGAGTTTAGCGTGGCCGCGGGTATTGCGTTTAGGGGGCTTCAGGAAGAGGCGTAGGGGATTATGTTCTTTGGAGAGTAGGGTATAATTTACACGAATAAACTTGAGGAGAGGTACTTAGTACTTAGTATATAGAATATAGATCAGAAGGTTTGTTTTGATGTGTCTATCTACTACATACTATCTACCAAGTACTCTTTATCGTTTCATATGCTTGTCCAGCCTCAAACATCGTTCATTCCTCGGAAGACGCCTACGGCGTTTCCCGCCGCGTCCGGCGTCGGCGGCCGCTTTAATGTGCTTGCCATTCTCGCCTTTCTTGTTTTTCTCGCCTCCGTCGGATTTGCCGCGTTCGCATTTTTTTACAAATCTCATCTCGTAAAGACCATCGCAGAGCTTGATGCCTCCCTCGTGCTTGCGCGAAAGAGCTTTGACCCGGAGTTCATCGCCGAAGCTTCGCGGCTTGACGCGCGGATAGAGGGCGCGCGCACTCTTCTTGGAACGCACCGCGCCCTTTCCCCGCTGTTTGACCTTCTGGAAAAGAAGACGCTTGAAAACGTGCGTTTCCAGGATTTCAATTTCAACGCGCAGGACGGGAACGAGGTCATTGTGGGCATGGCCGGCGAAGCGAAAAGCTTCAACGCGGTTGCGCTGCAGTCGGATGTGTTCGGCGCCGAGCGGTCATTCAAGAATCCGGTCTTCTCAAATTTCAGCTTGAATGAGCAAGGCGACGTTATCTTTGATTTTCAGGCAGTCGTTGATTCCAAGCTTCTCTCATACAGCGAAACGCTTCTCGCCGCGAAAGGCGCGGCAGAAGATACCGAAGCGGAAACATTTGACGCAAGCGGCACTGTGCCGAGCGGTGATAGCCCGTGAAAGGCGCTAGGCTTTAGGCGCTAGGCACTAGGAAAGAATCTTAGAGCCGCAGTTCCTAGAGCCTAGAGCCTTCTTTCCTAAAGCCTAAACCATGAGCAACATCATTTCACTTTCCCTCATCATCGCTGCGGCCGGCATTTTCTTCGGCTACAGCAATCCGACATATCGGGCGATGACGGGGAACACGGAACTCCGAGACAGAAGCGTGCGCGAGCTTAAAGAGGAACGCGGACGTTACATTGACGCGTTGAATAAGACGAAGGAAATTGAACAGGCGCGCACAGGCCTTCTTGAGCGATACAATCGCATTCCCGCGGAGGACCGAGAGCGGATAGAGAAGCTGCTCCCAGACCACATTGACTCGGTACGGCTTATCATTGACATCAACAACATTGCCGCGCAGTATGGGATGTCTCTGAAAAACATCAATCTGGCCCAGACCGACCCCGCCTCCGCCGTCAAGTTGTCCGCGTCTGCCATCGGTCCCACGGAAAACCGCTTCAAGGCAACGCAGCTCAAATTCACGGTAGCCGGCCCATATGAGAACTTTCGCTCGTTCGTGCGGGACCTTGAACAAAGCCTGCGGCTGGTTGACATAGAGGCGGTCTCGTTTAACACGTCGGCGGAACTTTACAATTACACCATTACTCTTTCAACGTATCGCCTTGATACGGACGACCATGCGCGTTTTTGACAAAAAAACACTTATCGTCTTCGGGCTCCTCGTCCTTGCCGGCCTCGGATTTTTCTTTTACTCGTTTTTTGATGAGGGGCGGGGCACCTCCGCAACAATCACAGCGCTTCCGCTTTCCTCCCTTGATACGAAGCTCGGGCGCGAGCTTCTCGCCGCGCTCGCCGAACTCAAGTCCACCAAGCTTGATACGGGCATTTTTGACGACCCTGTCTTTGAGAGTCTCCGGGATTTCGGCGTCCCCATTGCGCCTTTGCCGGTCGGACGCCGCAACCCCTTCGCGCCCTTGGAACCGGAGGCGAAACAAGCGGGAAGCGGCGCGGCGAAGCAAAAACCTCCCGCGGGCGCATCCGGCAAACCATCCGTCCCGTCGAAGCCGCCTGTCGCGGAGGGGTTTGATATTGAGTAAAAGAAATGGAAAATGTAAACAGCAAAATGTAAAATTGTCGTGTCCGCCTACGGCGGACTCAATAATTTTGATTTTTGATTTTTTCACTTTACATTTGCGTATGACGTTATTAGACATCCTATCCAAAAAGGGAATCATTGCGGAGAAAGACGTGACAGCGCTCTCCGAGCGGGCGAACGCGCTTGGCGGGGACATTGAGACCGCGCTCGCAAACTACGGCGTTGAGCGAGCCGACATCTTTGCCGCGAAAGCGGACCTCTACGGCATCCCTTTCCAGAGCTTGGACGGCAAGGATATTCCGTTTGACATCTTGAAGTATGTACCCGAGGAATCGGCTCTCTACTACCGTTTCGTTCCCATCGGGCTTGAAGACGGCGCGCTCCGCATCGGCATCGTTGACCCGGACAGCCTTGAGGCCATGGACGCCTTGAGCTTCATCTCCTCAAAACTCGGAATGCCGTATAAGCTCTTTCTCATATCCGATTCGGATTTTGAGCGGGTCCTCCAATCGTACAAAGGCCTCTCCGGCGAAGTGACCCAGGCGCTTTCCGAACTTGACACGGAGTTTTCTCCAGAAGAGGCGCCTGTCCACGGGGCGAGCGCGCAGGGAGGAGGGAGCGATGTGCGCATCATTGAAGACGCGCCGGTCACCAAAATCGTGGCGACGATTCTTCACTACGCGGTGGAGGGGAATGCGTCTGACATTCATGTGGAGCACATGAGCAATGAAGTGCGCGTCCGTTTTCGGGTGGACGGCGTCCTGAATACCTCTCTCATTCTTCCGACCAAGGTGCACGCCGCGCTCATTGCCCGGGTTAAAATCCTTTCAAACATGCGCCTAGATGAAAAGAGAAAGCCGCAGGACGGGCGATTCAGCGCGCACATTGAGGGACGCCGCGTTGACTTTCGCGTCTCCACATTTCCTTCGTATTACGGCGAGAAAGTGGTCATGCGTATTTTGGACACCGAAAAGGGCGTGAAGCCGGTAGAAGGGATAGGACTCTCCGAACGAAACCTCATGCTCATTCGCGAGGCGATCAGCCGGCCGTACGGCATGATTCTCATTTCCGGCCCGACCGGTTCCGGCAAATCAACGACGCTCTATACGATGCTTAACGAAATCAATCGCGACACAAACAATGTGCTCTCCCTTGAGGACCCGGTTGAGTACAACATCCCCGGCGTGAGCCAGTCGCAGATTCGGCCAGAGATAGGGTACACGTTCGCGACGGGCCTGCGGCACACGCTCCGGCAGGACCCGGACATCATCTTGGTGGGCGAGATACGCGACAAGGAAACGGCGGCGCTTGCCGTGCAGGCGGCTCTTACGGGACATCTCGTATTCTCCACCATTCATACCAACAACGCCGCGGGAGTTATTCCGCGCCTCATAGACATGGGCATTGACCCGTTCCTCATTGCCCCAACGCTCATTCTCGCCATGGCTCAGCGCCTCGTCCAGCTCATCTGCCCGGGCACGGGCAAACCGGTGCCGGTTGACGGAAGCATCAAAGCGCAAATTGAAAAGCAGTTTGGCGACGTACCCGAGGAATTCAGGCGAACCATTCCCTTTTCAAAGGATGTACTTGAAATTGAGCTCACGCCCGATTGCCCGAAGGGTACGCGGGGCCGCGCGGCGGTTTTTGAGATTCTTAAAATGGACCGCGAACTTGAGCAAACGATTTTGAAGAATCCGACTGAAAGCGATATTATGCGCGTTGCGAGGAAACAAGGCATGCTCACCCTGAAGGAAGACGCCATGATAAAGGCGTTTAAGCATGAAATTCCGTGGGAAGAGGTCAATAAGTTGTAAGATTTAAGATTAAAGTTTTCAGTAAGAAAGACTATTCTTGTTTGTTTTAATGCCTTACTTTAATCTTTCAACTTAAATCTTTAATCTGCAGATGGTATACTATCCCTATGCCCGACGCTCCTACAAAGAAACACACCCTGCTTCTCGTGGACGACGACCAGTTCCTTTTAAACATGTACGCGCTGAAGTTCAGGAACTCCGGATTTGAAGTGGACATAGTGAACAGCGCGGCGGTCGCCTTGCAAAAACTCCGCGAAGGTCTTTCTCCCGATGTCATTCTCTGCGACCTCATCATGCCGGCCATGGATGGGTTTGAGTTCTTGAAACGCCTCCGAGAGGAGCGCCTTGCCTCATCATCCGCCGTCATGGTTCTGACGAATACCAACCAGCAAGATGAGATTGACCGGGCAATGAAGTTCGAGATTGACGGCTACATCGTCAAGGCGTCGGCCATTCCGTCGGAGGTGGTGGAGGAGGTAAAAACCGTTTTGTCCAAGAAGACAAAATAGATTTAAGTTGTAAGATTTAAGATTAAAGTAAGAATGAGGAGATGCGCGTTGAAGATTTAAATGTATACAAGAAACTGTGTGACTTGCATTTAGAGGTTCACGATATAAGTCTTCAATTTCCGAAGGTTGAGCTATTTGAGCTCGGCTCACAAGTACGACGTTCTTCCAATTCTGCTCCAGCAAACTTAGCAGAGGGTTTCGGGAATAAACATACTGCTATCTTTACAGAGTGCATCAGTCGCGCACAGGGCGAAATCCGCGAAACTAAGCATCATCTGTTGATAGCACACCGCAAGAAATATATCACCAAGGAGAAGTATAATGACTTATACGGACGCTATGAGGAGTGTTCAAAAATGCTATACGGCCTTGAAAATTCTCTGATTCGAAAGAAAGTCTAATTCAGGAGAAGCTATGAGCATTATACACAATTATAAAAAGGCACAATTTGCTCAGATTAACTTAGATGACGGAAATAAGATTCTGGTCAGCTATGGAGCAACTGATATGCGGGTATTCAGATTGGGTTTTTTATCGATGCCGAAGGAAACTATACATATTTTCAAGAGCCAATTTCTTGTTAATTTAAATAACAAAATTGGCTATGACTTATCCAAAGAAGTTGTCAAGATATTATCCACTGAATTAGTGAAGGCCGCCTCATTAGAGGAGGCTAAAAAAATCTGCCTGGAATTAGAAGAAGATCAGAGTTTTCTAGACAGGATATAGCCAATTCTTTTCTTACTTAAATCTTACAACTTAAATCTTTAATCTATGAGTAAAGAACTTCTAACCAATCTTATTGAAACGACAAACCGCGAAGGAGCGTCCGACCTTCATCTCCTTGTCGGCCGCCATCCGGTGATTCGCGTTTCCGGCGAACTCGTTCCGCTGGTAAAACAGCCGCTCCTGTCCGCGGAGAACATTGCCTCGTTTCTTGACGAGCTTCTCTCTCCCGAAGACAAAAAACTCTTCCTTGAGCGCAAGGAAATTGATTTTTCATACAGTTTCAAGGAGGCCCTTCGTTTCCGCGGCAACGCCTACTTTGGGAAAGGGAATATCGGCATCGCGCTCCGCCTCATCCCGAGAAGGATTCCAAGCTTGCAGGAGCTCAACCTCCCGCAGACGCTTGAGCAGTTCACCAAACGGCAGCAGGGATTTTTTCTCGTCGTGGGGCCGATGGGGCACGGCAAGTCAACGACGCTCGCGTCCCTCCTTGAGGTCATCAATGCCACGCGCGCCGAACATATCCTCACCATTGAAGACCCCATTGAATACGTTTATGAGGAGAAGCTCTCCATCATAGACCAGCGCGAAGTCCGCATTGACACGCGGGATTTTAAGAGCGCGCTCGTCTCCATGTTCCGCGAGGACGTCAATGTCGGGCTTATCGGAGAAATGCGCGATAAAGAGACGATTAGCTCTGCAGTCACCGCGGCGGAAACCGGCCACCTCATCTTTTCAACGCTCCACACCAACAACGCCGCCCAATCCATTGACCGCATCATAGACATCTTTCCGCCGGAGCAGCAGGGGCAGATACGGCTTCAGCTCGCCTCTTCGCTCACCGGCATTTTCTCGCAACGTCTCGTCCCGAGGATTTCGGGGGGACTCATTCCGGCCTTTGAGCTTCTCATCGCAAACAACGCCGTTGCC
Organism: uncultured Candidatus Saccharibacteria bacterium; assembly: GCA_964358745.1. Lineage (GTDB taxonomy): Bacteria > Patescibacteriota > Minisyncoccia > Phycocordibacterales > UBA10002 > UBA10002. The sequence goes on from CAYHPP010000010.1 coordinate 7,304, forward strand.
AACCTTATCCGTGAAAAGCGAACGCATGAGATTAATACCGTCATTGAGACCGGCCTTGAACACGGCATGATTGACATGAATCGGAGCCTGGCAGACCTCGTGCGGCGCGGAGAAATCACGGCCGAACACGCGCTTGCCTACTCGCCGAATCCGCAGATTATGGATAGATTGTTGTAGGGGACTAGGCTTTAGGCACTAGGCACTAGGATAGACTAGATACTCTTGCCTAAAGCCTAGCGCCTAAAGCCTAGCGCCTATTTATGCTGTTCCACTACAAAGCTTTAGACGCGTCCAACCGTCCCGTCGGCGGGGCGATTGACGCGCTTAATATTGAAGTCGCCATACAAGGGCTCCAACGGCGCGGATTCACCATTTCCACCATAGTGCCTGCCGGGAAGACCTCCCTTTTTGGGCGGGACATTGCTTTTTGGAAGCGCGTCAAGACCAAAGACATCGTCATTCTCTCCCGCCAAATCTCCACGCTGTTTGAGGCCCAGGTGTCGGCGTTCAGAATTTTCCGGCTTCTCGCAACCGAGACCGACCATCCGATGCTCCGGCAGATTCTCATCGCCATTTCCGACGACCTGCAGGGCGGGAGCTCCATCTCCAAAGCGCTTGGCAAGCATCCGCACGTATTTTCCGGTTTTTTCGTCAACATGGTGCGCTCCGGCGAAGAGGCCGGGAAACTTGACCAGGTCTTCGGATTTCTCGCGGATTATCTTGAGCGGACCTATGAAGTCGCCTCCAAAGCGCGCGGCGCGCTCGTGTACCCCTTTTTCGTCATCATCACTTTCATCGGCGTCATGGTGCTTATGTTCACCACCGTGATACCAAGCATCAGCTCAATTCTCACCGAATCGGGGCAGGATATTCCCATTTACACAAAAATCGTGCTCGGCATCAGTTTCTTTTTCGTGGAGTATGGATGGCTTCTGTTCGCTCTCGTCGTTCTCGTCGGAATCGTCCTGTGGCGATTTTCAAAAACTGCGCAGGGCCGATATACCTTGAGCGAATTTAAGATACGGTTCCCGTATGTGGGTACCCTGTTTCGGAAGCTCTATCTCTCGCGTATTTCCGACAATATGCATACCCAACTCTCGGCGGCGATACCAATCGTGAAGGCGATTGAAATTACGGCCGAAGTGGTGGACAATGCGGTCTTTGAGAAAGCCCTCGCCGTCGCGGCGGAAGAAGTGAAAGGAGGCTCTTCCATCGCCGACGCGTTCGGGAAAAGCCGCGTCATCCCCGGCATCATGATTCAGATGATTAAGGTAGGCGAGGAAAGCGGCGAACTGGTGAGCATTTTGAATACTATGGCGAGGTTTTACCGGCGCGAAGTTGCGAATGCCGTTGATACCCTTGTATCGCTCATTGAGCCGGCGCTTATCATTATGCTAGGCCTTGGAGTGGGATTTCTGCTGGCTTCCGTGCTCATTCCTATTTACAGCATTGTGGGTGGGGGAGGGTAATGTCCATCTTGGAGCCGCCGAACTTATCCACAGGACCCCTTTGTTACCGCCGTTTTAAGAGTATACTTGTGAAGAGTAAAAGCTAAAAGACGCTCTTGTGTCGAAAAAGAGCTCTTGGTTCGTTATTAGGTAATATTTTATACTATGTCGAAATTCTTCTTACAAGCAAGCCGAAAGGGGTTTACGCTCATTGAGCTTCTCGTGGTTATCGCCATTATCGGCATCCTCTCGTCTGTCGTACTCGCGTCTCTTAATAGCGCCCGGACAAAGGCCCGCGATACGCGCCGCGTGGCGGACATCAAGCAGATGCAAATCGCAATGGAGCTCTATTATGACGCCAATGGCTCGTATCCGGTAGCGCTCGCATCGCTCGTGGGTTCAGGCGCAGGAGCATCGCTCTCCGTGCTTCCCAAGGACCCGAGCACAGCAGCAGATTATAAGTTTTCCTGGGACCCGCTTGCCAGCCCGACCAAGTATCATCTAGGGGCGAGGATGGAACAGACAAGGGCTCAAACGACGCTTGATGCGAGTGATGCTGACACAGACTCCTCTCTGTGGGGAGGCGGAACGAAGTTTAACGGCGCCGACGCGGCCGATCCGTGGGACTATGATGTAATCAATTAAAGTATCGCTTCAAAACCGTCCCGACTGGAGTCGGGGCGGTTTTTGCGTGATATAATGAGCTTATGACATGGACGCTCCTCTTCTCTTTTTTCGCGCTCGGCGCGATCGTCGGGAGTTTTCTCAATGTCGTAACGCTTCGCTACGGAGCGAGTACCTTCCGCGGCCGGTCGCGCTGCCTTTCTTGCGGCAAGCCGCTCCGGTGGTTTGAACTGCTTCCCATCGCAAGCTTCCTTATTCAGGGTGGGCGGTGCCGCGGCTGCAGGAGCCGTTTTTCCATCCAGTACCCTCTGGTTGAATGCGCCACCGGCCTTGTGTTCGCCGCGATTGCCTGGAAAGAATCCTCCCTTATCTTTTCTTCTCCTTCACTACTAACTACTAACTACTTACTACTTACTTTCTTCCTTTGGTCTCTTTTGGTCGCTCTTTCCATCTACGACTTCAAACATAAAATACTTCCCGACGGGCTCATGTATGGCGCGCTTGCGGCCGCTTGTTTGCTTTTCTTGCTTCGGTTCTTTGTCGGCGCGGTTCCTCACCCATGGCTTGACGGTCTCGGCGGGCTGTTTTTTGCGGCGCCGTTTGCGCTTCTGTGGCGGCTTACTCGCGGAAGGGCCATGGGGCTGGGCGACGCGAAGCTCGTCCTGCTCTTTCCTTGGGCCGTTGGATTTGCGCGCGGCCTCTCCGCTCTCATCATCGGGTTTTGGATTGGCGCGGGGCTGGCCGTTCTTTTACTCCTCGCAAAAACCGCTATGAGAATAGTTCCCGGAGGCATGAACGGCGCGCTTGGCCGGAGACTTGCGCGTCTTGGCCTGAAGACCGAGCTTCCGCTCGGGCCGTTCCTCGTACTCGGGCTCTTTCTGGTCTATCTATTTGGGTGGGATGTGACGGGATTGTCGCTACTGCTTCAGTAATAAATATCAAATCTCGAATACCTAATATCGAAAAAATGGGAAAATTTAAAATATTCAATATTGAATTATTTGATGTTTTTCGAAATTCTAGATTCGAAATTCGAAATTCGCGCGCTGCGCGCGGCTTCACTTTAGTTGAGCTTCTCGTCGCCATCGCGCTCTTCGGCCTCATTGCCGCCTTCACGCTTCTCGCCTACAGCAAGGTGAGCAGCCAACTCTTCATTACCAATCTTGCCTACGAGCTTGCCCTGTCTTTCCGTCAAGCACAGAGCTACGGCGTCAGCGTTCATGAGTTCCGCACCGGGGGCCTTGAGACGTTTGACGTGGGGTATGGACTGCACTTTGACGCGGGGAGCGCGGACACGTACGCATTTTTCGCGGATGAGGGAGGCGAAACGGGAGACGCAACCTTTAACGGAACCTATGGCACGGCGTATAATGAAAGCCGGTGTTTGAGCGCGACCGAGTGCATCACGGTGTATCGGCTGGAGCGCGGGAACCGGCTCTACAAATTCTGCGGCGTGCTTCCCATCGGGGACATGGGGAAAGACGCCCCCGATGAAAACAAGAACGAAGAATGTAACGTCAATTCCCTCCCTCCCGCCAACCCTACCATCACCTATCTTGATGCCGTGTTTCTTCGGCCTGACCCGGATGCTATCATTAAGACAAGCCAGCTCGGCCGCCAGTATAGAGCGGTACGGATATACGTCATCTCCCCGACGGAAGAGAAGCGCATAGTGGAGGTAGCGAACACGGGACAAATATCGGTGAAATAAATCCGAAGCATGAAATCATGAAAAGCACGAAGCACGAAGCTCGAAACAAACGACTTTCTGAAGTCGTTCCCGCGAAAGCGGGAATCCAGTCTTTTCTGGTTCCCCGCCTGCGCGGGGATGACAGAAGACTGTCAATTGTTTCGGATTTCGATATTCGAATTTCTGATTTTCTCAAGAGTTTGTTTCGGATTTCGATATTCGAATTTCGTGCTTTCCACCAGCGCGGTTTCACTTTGGTTGAGATGATGGTTGCGTTTGGCATATTCTCAATCATCATGGTGGTGGCGGTCGGCAGTTTCGTTTCGCTGATGGAAGCCAATCACAAGACGCAAGAGCTCAAAACGGTGGTTAACAATCTGCACTTCGCGTTTGAGAACATCTCTCGGAACATTCGCACGGGGTCGCTCTATCATTGCGACATTGCGGTCTCGCCCCTCACGGCGGCGCGCGATTGCTCCGAGAGTCCCGCATCCTCCATCATCTTCACCACGCGCGACGGCCGGCGCATGGTCTATAAATATACTCCGCTTGCCGGCGGCCTGGGTGTGATTGACCGCGCGGTTGTCGCGGCGGGCGAAGAAGGGCGCCTCTCAGACCCGGGAGTCTATGTGCCGGTCACCTCGCCCGACATCCGCATTGAGCAACTCCGCTTTTATGTCGACGGCACGGGAGCATCTGACATGAAGCAGCCCCGCGTGCTCATCGTGGTGAAAGGTTCCATACAAAGGAAGAGCAAGGTGCCCTCGCTCTTTAATCTTGAAACGCTGGTCTCGCAGAGAGTGCTGGATATAGAGAGTTAAATCCGAAGCACGAAATCCTAAACAATATCTAAATTACAAATGAAGAAAATTATAAACAATACTTTTCCCGTCTCGGGTTTGAGATCTTGGATTTTGAATTTGTTTCGAATTTCGAATTTCGAATTTCGAATTTCCCGCTTTGCGGGCGGTTTTA
>CAYHPP010000011.1:0-8434 GCA_964358745.1 uncultured Candidatus Saccharibacteria bacterium
CGCTCCCCGCCTTTGCTTGCTTCAAGGCCGGAGCGGAGCGGAGCTTCGTCGAGGGAAAGTGCACCATCGTCGTGAGTTCTTTGACATTGAGGGGGAGCTTCCAGCTCTCATCGAAAAGCCGCAGGCTGAACTGCCGAAAAAGTTTCCCGAGCGAAGCCCGCTCAAGGCGTTTCCATCGAAGAGCGTTCCCCGTACCACTCCCGAACTGATTGAACGCCGCTTCAAGGTCGGCGAGAATTTCCGCCGCCGCCTCGCGCGTCTCGGCGGAGCTCACGATACGCATAGTGCATTCAAGCACGGGCGCGGACACCTTTTTCTTTATTTCCTCCACCGCGAGCTCGTCTATCTTCGGCCCCTGCTTGTCCTCTTTTTGCTTCTTGAGGCGCTTTTCCTCCTCGCCGGAAACGACGTCTTTGACGGCCTTGAAAATCTGGCCGGCGAACGAGAACGGAATGTCAATGGCTTTCCGGACAGGTATGCCCTTCTGAATCTTGCGCAGTGCGTATTCGTAGCGCTCGCCGTAGGAGTGGCGCGGCGGGCGGAGCACGATCTGAATCGCCGCGCCCTCCCCCTCGCGTTCAATCTTTGAAAAGCCGTGAAGGATGACGTTAAGCGGGTCTACTTGAAACTCTTCGTACAGCTTTAGGGGATAAATGGGGTTCTTCGAGAGGGTCGCGACCGAGCCAAGTGAAAAGCCCTTTTCATTAAAGATGTTGTAGTCGTCTTTGACCTCGCGTACTTTTGCGTTGTGAAAGAGCGACTTTGACTGTTTTTCAAAAAGTGCTTTTTTTGAGGTCGGCACCGACACGTAAAAGATGACCTCGTCGCTCCCGTTCGCGTTTGCTATCTCCACCGTAAAATAGGCGTCTCGCTCCTTCTTGTCGGCGACGGAAAGCATGCCTTGATAGAACTGCTCCATCCCCGCGATGAGGGCTTTGAGTTCCTTTTCAGCTTCTTCCTTGGCAACCTCGGGAAGCGAGATTTCAAAGAGCGTCATGTGAAGCGGCCGCCATAAGGGGCTTCGTTCGGGAAGGTTTTTGACGGGCAACCCCTTTTCCACATACTGCACGAGGAAGCGGTGTAGGTCGTCGTAGAGATGCGGATTGTTCATTTTTTCCACTACCGAGAACACATTCCGCACGCCCTTCTCCTGCAGTACGCCGATGAGCGATTCAATCTGCTTGTCGTGCGGCTCTGGGGAAAGGTCAAGCACGATCGCCTGCGCCTCTTCTTTTTTAAGCGCAAAGGCCGGATGAAGCGCTTCGGAGGGCGGCGTGTTCGCGTAGGCGTTCACCGTTTCTTTGACAACGCCTGCGCGCTCGGCCGATTCGCCCTTCTCTGCAAGCGCCTGCTCTCTCCGCGCCACTTCCTCGCGCAAAAACCGAATCTCCTCCTCGGGAGAGGAAAACTTCGGCCGCTCCGCCGCCGCTATGCCCGTCTGTTCCATAGGGAATATAGTAGCACAAAAGAAGATGCCCTTCTGTGCATCTTCTCTTCTTCTCTCTTATCTTTCCTAGCGCCTAGGGCCTTCCCGCCTAGCGCCTAACCCAACTCCGCCCTCGTCTTTGCCAATTTCACCTTCTCAAAAAAGGCGCGCCCTTTGGCCTGTAGTTCTTTCAATCGCCCAATGGATTCATCAAGCGTATCAATGTAGGCCGCATTGACGGCGTTCTCAAGTTTGATGGCGAGGCGCTCTTGTAGAACCTTTGCTTCGGCCTCTTCCTTTGGCGTGAGCTCTTGATTCACGAGCTTTTCAAGCATCTTCTTGGCTTCCTGCCATTTCAGCGCCTTCAAAAGCAGTTCAAATTGTGTGAGGAGGTTGTTCATGGTATTTATGTTGTGGCAGTATTCGCCTTTGATAATTTGGCGATTAAGCGCTTAAGCAGGAGGCTTTTCCCGCTACCTTTTGATTTTGTGCGAGCATCTTCCTCTGCCTGGCGCAGCGTTTCAAGCACGAACCCTTTGCTTTCCTCCCTGCCTGCGAATCCAACCTCTGTTTCGGCCAGTCTCGTGAATGTGCGGAGCGCTCGTTCAAGCCGCGATTGGGTGGCTCCCGCGGGGAGCGATTCAAGCGCTCTCCAAATCCCCACGGCAATCGCTAGCTCCATCTGTGCGTGGAGTTCTTGCTTATGCCTCTCGGCGAAGTCGGGGTCGCTGTCTAAACCAAGATAGTCGGAGCCGGCCTTCGCAAGCTTCTCATCCGCGGCAAATTGCTCCGCGGCTTTTTGCAAAACATCGATATCCATTGACTGACGTGCTTCTTCGCACTTCTTGCGCGTCTCGGCAATCAGCCGCTTTTGTATCATCTTTGCCGCCTTGTTTTCCTCAAAAATTGCCTGTTGAACGCCTTTCAGCTTTTCAGCCGCTTCGCGCACCGCACGTTCTCCGCGAGCAATCTCTCCTGGGGCTGATGCCAATGTGGCCTCGGCTTTCTGAATGGCCGCCTCTATCTCCTTGAATTCAGCAAGCTCCTGTTTCTGCCGCTCGAGGTGCTGTGCCGCCTTTCCAAAGCCGCGCGACCCGAGAAACATCTGCCACGCCGAAAACTCCGCCTTACGGGAATCTTTAAGGGATTGCTTAATGGGAGCTTTCTCACCTTGAAGTTCAGTGATACCGGCCTTGATTGTTTCAGCGTCTAATTCCTTTTTGAGGCGCGCAAATTCCGCTTCTTTTTGCCGGATTTTCTCCGGCCCTTCTTCAAGCGCGCGAAGGTCTTCCTGCAATTCAAGCAGCTTTTCGGGTTCCTTCGCCGCGAGTTCGGCGACATGGTCTCTGTACGCTTGCCGCTCCTCGGCGTTCATTCTCCCTTTTCCATCGGCCTGAAGCTTCTGGTTCATGGCGAGTTCAAATTGCCTGGCAACGGTCTGGCTCGCTTCAAAGGCGCGGAAGCGCGCTGCGATTTCCTTTTTGTTTTCATCCGTTACTTCAAGACTCTCCGCATCACTGTAGTTTTCAAGAAACGCCGCAAAACCTGGTCGGTCTAGCATGACATCAATATCCATGTTTAGTTCTTCCGCGCTCACCATTTCCGCGGGCCTCTCTGCGGCAGCACCCAGCTGTATGATGGCCGGTTGCTGCTCGTGGGCGTCAGGTGTTTTGGCGTGGTGGGGGGTGTCCATAGGATAAGAATTTAGCGTTTAGCGTTTAGCGTTTAGCGTTTAGAAAAACATTTACTTGCTTACACATACTGTATCACGACTGCGGCGGATGTTCACGCTGAAGGATTTTTAAGAGCTCATTTTTTGCGTACCACATAGTATTCTCCCGATATCTTCCCTCATCCTCTGCAGGATTTTTAGATTCAGAGCTTAGTCCCCAGTCAAATCTTTCTCGATTACCCACACAAGCACGCACTCTTGATATAAGCGGCTCGGACATGTTTATCATACGACTTCCCCACGAATAGGAAGACTGGTCGGAAGCTTTCACAACCACGCGCAAGCTGTCATCGTCTAATTCAAACAAATTTCCCCATGTAAGTGACTGTATTTTCTCGGGCGTTAGACCACTGGCCACAATTGATTCTACGGAAGGTGGAAGTGAAATCCCCCCTTTCAGCTGTTCTTCTCTTGCTATTTCAACTATCACTCTCTCGGCATCCCGCACTTCGGGCTCTGTTCTACTGCCGAGCGTAGCAATTTCTTGTTCAACTTCCTCTTTCTTCTTATCAGAAATGGCCGCGAGCATGGCCTCTCGAAGGTCGTTGTGAACAGAGAGCACTATCGTAAGCGCAGATTTATCACGAACCACTGCCGAGAAATACAGCCCCGACAAGCTTATCCTGCCGAGTTTGCCCAAATCATCAAAGGTGAGTTCTTTCTGCTCTACCGCCTTCTCCAGTGCTCCTTCGGGTGCTGGAGAAACAGGAGCAGGCGGAGTTGATTCGGCTACTGGTGAGGGAGTCGCGGGGGGGATTTCTGGTGAGAGAGGAGTGGCAGGAGGTGCTTCTGCTTCGGGAGGAGCGGCAGGAATAGTTTCAGTCGTCGGAACGGGCGGAGGGGAAGAGGACGCAGTTTCTGCCGATTCTGGAGGAAGGGGATGGGCAGAAAGCCACCTCATTTCAAATTTCTCCTTTGTGGGAGGAGTGGGTGGGGTTTCTACGGCAGGAGGGGTTGGTGTTGCTTCTGCTTCTGTTGTCGGAGGGGCGGGAGGGGAAGGAGGGGGCGCTTTGGGGGCGCTTTCTCGCGGCGGATTCCATAGACGCGAGTCACGAGCTCTGACTCTTTCCAAGAATGCCGCTTCCCCTTCGGTAATAGATGCGGGCTTTTGAGTCTCTGCTGCAGGCATCGCTTCTGCCACTTGAGGAGAAGCGTGAGCGGGCGCGGGGGCTCCTTTTACAAGCCCATCCAATACCTCGTCAACACTCAGTTTCCTAAAAGAAAACGCACCGGGCTTTTCAGCCGCTCCACTCCCAACCGAAGGAGGGGAAGGCGGGGATGCCGGCACTTTGGTTTCCGCAGGCGTCTTCTTTGTTTTCTTGGCCCACCCAAGCTTTTCCACAACATCTTTATGCACGATGGCGCGGAGCGCCTCGTGACAACCCGCAGGAATGTTCCCAGAAGAAAGGAACGACTCTCCGGCTTGGGAAAGTTCTCGGGCGCTATGCGCCTCTTTCTCCGCTTCAAACTCTACGAAAAAATCAAGTACTTTCCGATACAGCTCGCCGGAAAACTGCGTCATATCAGCCACTTCCATTTTCATCTTCCCCCGCAACTCCTCGTCGCCAGGCATGTTAATCACCCTCTGCAAGAAATCCGCGCCGTCTTTTGTCCTCCCCAAATACGCATTAAGCGCCTCCGTCCTCCGCACCTCAATCGGCCTCTCATCAACAACCTCGGGCGCTTTCGTCGCAGGCGGCGTTTCTAGTGTCGTTGGCGGCTCCGCAGGAGGAGCGAGCGGAGGTGCTACCGGCTTTTTCGGCCTACCTTTCTTGCCCAGTTTCTTCTCGGGCTTTCCTTCATGCTCTGGCGATTCGTCGTTTACCCCGAAAACAGGTGGTTTTTCGGGAAGCTCAAACGAGGATTCTTCTGGTTTAGGCATGAAAGTAAGTGTATCACACAACTTTGACAGTGATAAAGCAGGATGCTTTTCACCTACTAAAATAAGGGTTTTTAATGGGTTTGTAACTATTGACTATGCAGGATAAATATGCTACTATCTTTGCCAGTGGCTCTTCGACAGAAGTAAGCTACATTCCGTACATCAAAACGGGGCCTTTTTCTTTAGCCCCATAACGCAAAGAAAGAAGACACAAATGAAGACAACAGAAAACACTGCCGAACCGAACACCAACCAAGCCCTCACGCTCGCTCCTTACCCAGTCAAAAAGGTGTGGCTTCCGAAGTTTCTCCGTCTTGACGCTATCGAGGCGCTACGCCGCGCCCGGTCCTTCAAGAACGGAGATGAGCGGTTTCCAGGCCTCAAGACCGCGATACTGGAACTCACGGAGGGTATGGCACATCAGCCAGAGTCGTATTTCCAAAAGCGGCAAGAGCTCGTCATCGGAACGGGCGGCGGCCGATTTGGGAAATTTGGAGAGTGCGCAACAGAGGCCATGACGGAATTCTTGGGGATTGAGGAAGACCGACCGCTCAAGCGGATCACCGCCGCTGTGCGCAAGACCGTGGAGGATGAAGGGAGCCGAACCGAGCTCCCCGCGATCATCAAGATTATGCACAGAGTCATCAACCGCCACGCGGTCGCTGACTATGTGATAATCGTCATGCACTATGTGCACGACGGGATCATCCACCGGCGAGTGAAGAAGTCGGACGACGGGACTCTGCTCACCTTTCTCGAAGAGATGTGCAAAGGTAAGTCACCCGCATTCACCAATGCGCGAGCGTGCGGGAGCCTCAGGGAGCGCATCCAGAAGAGTGTTGAACGAAAGAACAACTCTATTCTGGAACTTTCTGCCATCACGGACTGCCTCATCTGCGAAGAGGGGCCGAAGGAGGGCAAAAAGATTGTCCAAAACCTACTTCGGGGGCTCTATCAGGACGAGCTCTTCTACTGGGAAGCTGTGGACCTCTGCAAGGGGGCGAAACGGCACACCGTGAAGTACAAGGTGGACGGCAAGGAGAGTGAGATGAGTGCCGTTTTCATACAGACGGACAACCCGCTCATCCCCCACGCCTCCCGCAACAAAGAGGTCGGGGAAATCGGTGTGGCCGTGGTGCAAAACACCGCGGGGAACCTTGCACTTTACGTGGACCAGAAACTCCCCGTGAATCTCGTCGCCCTCTGGAGGATGATCCAGACGCTTGAGCTCTTGAAGCTCGGCTGGAGTCCGCGACAGATTCCGTGGGAGGCTCTCAAAGCCGTCGAGGGACACGAGGCTGTTCAGGACAAGTGGAGGTATGTCTTCAGGAAGAAGAAAATCATGAACGGCTTCAGCCAGGGTGATGTCCCAGCGACGACCATTTCCGGGGATACGTTTCTGTATGCCATTCAGCATGCATTTCATCCCGCTTTTGTCCCGAAGTGGCAACGGGAGAATGGAATCACGATCACCAGGAAGGATCGGAATGGAGCACAGCCTGCGCCGGAGGTTAAACCGGCGGCAGACGCAAAGATGCCTGCTGCACCTGCTCCGACACCCGACGAGGCTCGAAAAGCCGAGGCTGGGACCAATAACATCGAAGAAGCCATGAAGAAGGCGGCTTCTCGAAAGTCACGGAGCAAGAAAACACAGCCGGAGGAAAGTGCCGAAGGTGAGAAGGCGCAAGCGGCCGCGCAATAATAGCCGCTGACAGTATCACGCGGGGACTTTGGAACAATCCGAGGTCCCTGCTTTTTTATACGCGAGTTAAGATTTCCGCTCCCTTCTCGGTAACCACGAGCGTATGCTCAAAATGCGCGCTACGCGAGCCATCGCGAGTGCGGTAGGTATAGCCGTCTGGGTCAAGTTTAACTTCCGGCCGGCCTTCGTTAAGCATCGGCTCAATCGCAAGCACCATGCCGGCTTTGAGCACCGTCCCTTCCCCTTTCTTGCCAAAGTTGGGCACGAGGGGCTCTTCGTGAACGGTATACCCCACACCGTGTCCCGCAAGTTCCCGGACAATGCCGAATCCAAAAGGCCTCACAAACTCTGCAATGACAAAACCAATATCGCCGACTGTCTTTCCTGCACACACCTCTTTAATGCCGACTGCAAGCGCCTTTCTGGTTACGGTGATAAGTTTCCGCGCGCGCGCGTCCATCTTTCCGACACCTATCGTCACGGCGCAGTCGGTGAAGAGCCCTTCGTGCTTAAGTCCTGCGTCGAGAGACACGATGTCACCCTCCTTGAGTACCTTGCCACCTTCGTTCGGAATGCCGTGCACCACTTCATCATTCACCGAAACGCAAAGCGCCGCGGGAAACGGGCGTTTCGCTCCGGCCGGCGAGTAGTTCAAAAACGAAGGGGTGTCTCCCCCCTCAATAATGAGTTTCTCCGCAAGGTCATTGAGGGCGCGAGTTGAAACTCCCGGCTTCACCTCCGCGGCCACTTTCCTAAGAACCTCCGCGAGCCGCCGCCCGCCTTCCCGCAGAATGGCAATTTCTTTTTCAGTTTTGATGGAAATTGCCACAGGCTCTAGGCTCTAGGCTCTAGGCTCTAGGATTAAAGAAAGTTCGTGTTGCTCCCCCTAATGCCTAGTGCCTAAGGCCTAGTGCCTACTTTATCACTGTACCTCTAAACGCTTTCCCTTCCAGATAGTTTTTAAGATTCTCCAAATCGCCGCCGTTCATAATCGCAACTTCAAGTCCGAGTTCTTCCGCGCGCTTCGCGGCAATTGGGTCAAACGGAGAATTAAGCCCCGGGCTCCACTTCTCCGGAGGGGGAATAAGCGCGCGAAATTCCGGCCATGTTGCCCGTTCAATCTTTTTCGCATCGGAAAACTGCCACGGGTCTTTGTCGTACACGTAATCAATGTTTGAAAGATTGATAACGCGCCGCGCGCCGGTTTCCCGAGCCGCTTCCACCGCGTCAAAGTCTGTGCTGTGTCCGGGCGCCTTCGCGCCAAAAATCACGACTGGTTTTGAAGCGCTACGCAGCTCGAATGGTTCGGTGATGACCTTCTCGTGAGCAAGTTCGCCAAAAATCGCACGAATGAGTTCGGCGTTAAGCGAAAGGGCGCGAATGCCTATCCAATCAAGCGTTTCTTGACCGACGTCGCCAAGGGAACTCGCGGCGGCCTGGTAGCGGCGGCACACCTTTCCGCCGCCCACCGTAATGATGAAACGCTTACCGCTTTTTACCTCTCCTGAAATGAGTTCCCGAAATGCGCGAATGAAGTCGGTATCAATCGCGTCGGGCACCACGATGGAGCCGCCGAGGGAGATAATGGTGGGAGATTGCATACTCAAATGTAAAATGAAAAAATCAAAAATCAAAATTATTGAGTCCGCCGAAGGCGGACACGACAATTTTACATTTTGCTGTTTGCATTTT
>CAYHPP010000011.1:8444-12003 GCA_964358745.1 uncultured Candidatus Saccharibacteria bacterium
TTCATATAAAAAAATAAATTTAAAAATAAAAAAAAAAAAAAAAATATTTTTGCCCCCCCCTCCCGCCGCCCACGACAATTTTACATTTTGCTGTTTGCATTTTTCATTTCTTTTACAAGCCGAGGACTTCAAGGATGGCTTGATGTACTCTTGCTGGCGTTTGCTCGCCGTTGATGTCATGGAAAAGATATCCGGGACGAGACTTCAGATGCAGAATCGCCGGCATGACTTCGGTCGTGTACCAGAGGAGCCGCCGCTCGATTTCCTCGCCTCCGTCGTCGTGCCGTGCGCGAAGCAAAAGGCGGCGTTTGGCCTCCGCATTTGAAACGCTCACGAGAATAAGGTGAATCGGACTTCGTTTGTAGAACTGAAGAGCGGAATCAAGCACCACTGCTTCGGCAACTTTCCGGGGAGAACCGTCAATAAAAAGGTGCTCGCGTCCGGTGACATTCTTGATGAGGTTGTCGGCCCAGAGATAAATCGCAAGAAATTCCGGCTGCAATCCGCCCGCTTCTTGAATCTCCTTCGCGAGCTGGGAGGCAAGCGTTGTACCTTGCATGAGCGCGCGAAATCCGTCGCCGGTGTACGAACTGAATTGCGGAATCTCCGGCGTTTTCTTTGCGAGATACTGCTTCAGCAAATCAACCTGCGTTCCTTTTCCGGAGCCGCTCGGCCCGGCAAAGATAAATGTTAGTGGAGTCATGGGCTCTAGGATACTAGACTTTAGGCTTTAGGAAAAGATTTACTAGCGCCTAATGCCTAGTGCCTAGTGCCTGTTTTAGTATTCTCTCATTGACACCTGCGCGTCAATTTTCTTAATGAAATCAAGTACGACGGAAACAACAATGAGGAGCGCCGTGCCGCCGATGGCAAGGGAGGCGTTGCCGGTAATGCCCTGCATAGCGAGCGGCAGTACCGCAACGACCGCAAGGAACACGGCCCCCACGAGCGTGATGCGCGTCACGACCGACGAGATGTAGGAGGCGGTTGAGGCGCCCGGGCGGACTCCGGGGATGAACGCGCCATTCTTTTGGAGATTGTTTGATATGGTTTCGGGGTCAAAGGTAATCGCGGTGTAAAAGTAAGTGAAGAGAAGCACTAAAATAAAATACAGGCTGGAATAGACCCAGCTGTTTGAAAAGATGAGCGTCATAAACGACGAAACGGCATGAAGCACGGCGTTGTCAAACGCGGAAAGAACCGTCGCAATCATTTGCGGGAAGAGCATAATGGAAAGAGCGAAAATAATCGGAATGACGCCGGCCTGATTGACGCGAAGCGGAAGATACGTTGAAACGCCGCCGTAGACCTTCATGCCGCGCACGCGCTTGGCGTACGTCACAGGGATCGGGCGCTCGGCTTCGGTCACGACGACAACGCCCCACACGATGAGCGCAGCGAGCGCAAGAAAACCAAGGTACATAGGAAGCTGGCCCGGATCAAAGGCGAACGCAAGCTGCGCCAAAGAGGTGGGGAGGGACGCCACGATACCTGCGAAAATGATAAGCGACGTCCCGTTGCCGATGCCGTACTCAGTCATCATCTCGCCTATCCACATGATGAGAACGGACCCGGCCGTGACAATGATGACATTAAGCGCGGTTGAAAAAAACGAAAGGTCGGTGAGAACGCCCTGTCGCGAAAGAAGCACCAGAAAACCGAATGCCTGAATGAGCGAAAGCGGAACGCTTAAGAGCCTTGAATATTGGGCGAACTTTGCTCGTCCGGCTTCCCCTTCCTCATGATAGAGAGCTTTGAGCTTCGGAACCATCATGGTAAGGAGTTGCATGATGATGGAAGCCGTAATGTATGGCCCGACGCCGAGCATCACGATGGAGAGGTTTGAGAGGCCGCCACCGGAGAAAATGTTCAGCAACCCGAAAAATTGGTTGTTGGCGAGGAAGCTCTCAAGCTGAGCGACATTGATTCCCGGAATGGGGATGGCGGAAAGCAAGCGAAACACAATGAGCATTACGCCGATAAAAAGGAGCCGCTTTCGAAGCACGGTGTCGCTCCAGACGAGTTTGAGTTTTTGTAGGAAATCCATGTTGGTTAGGCTCTAGAAGAGAAGGCCCTAGGCTCTAGGAACTTCGGCGCTAAGATTCTTTCCTAGTGCCTAGCGCCTAAATCCTAGCGCCTCATCAGACTGCTACGCTGCCGCCGGCCTGTTCTATAGCCGCCTTGGCGGAAGCGGAAGCTGCGCATCCGGACACAGAGAATTTTCTTGAAAGCGGGCCCTTGCCGAGAATCTTTATCGGAGGCACTCGGCCGCTCTTCCGTTCAATAAGGCCGCTTGCAAGAAGCGTCTCTGGAGTGATGCTTCCCCCCGAAGCAAAGGCCTGCTCCAGCGTGAGGAGGTCTACGACCGCGTTTCGCTCGCGGAAACTCTTGAAGCTACTCTTCCCGCGCCCGCGAAGCTTCGGGATGCGTCTGATCATGTCGCGAATTTGCGGATAGATTTTGTGGCCGGAGCGGGCCGTTTGCCCCTTTCCGCCGCGCCCCGAAGTCTTGCCGCGTTTCCCGCCGCGCCCGACTTGAACCGAGCGTTTGTTCTTATGTGTTCGCTGTAGGGTATGAAATTGCATGTTACTAAATTGAAAATGTAAATATCAAAAATCAAAATGAAGCTAAGAATTAAGATTTTGCGGGCTCATTTTGCTCTTTGCTTTTTACATTTTGATTTTGAAGCTGCTGTAAGGCAGCGATGGTTGCTCGGGCAATGTTCAGCTTATTCTTGCTTCCCGAGCGAACCTTGGCGTTCACATCGGTAATGCCTGCAAGTTCCAAGACGCTTCTCACGGCGCTCCCTGCAATAAGCCCTTTGTTCTTGGCGGGGAACATGACGATGCGCGCGCTTGAGTATTTCGCTTCAAGAGTATGCGGGATAGAGTTGTTTCCCGTTCTGGTGAAGCGGACCAAATGCTTCTTCGCGTGTCGCGTCGCTTTTTCTATAGCAAGCGCGGTATCTCCCGCCTTTCCCAAGCCGACGCCGACGGCCCCTTTACGGTTGCCGACCACCACAAGCACGCTGAAGTTGAAACGCCGCCCTCCAGCGACGACGCGCGCGACTCGGCGCACCTGGAGCATCTTCTGGTCAAATTCGGGGCGGGCGCGTTCTTCTCGCTGACCGCTTCCGCGGCGTCCGCCGCGGTCAGTTCGTTGCCCTCCTCTTCCGCCGCCGCGCGCACGTCTGCCACCAAAAGGAGCCCGCGCGGGCACAGGCTTCGCCGCGCTCACGTGCGGCGCCGGCACCGATCCGGCAGCCCGAGGAGTCACTGTCCCGGCTTCGGTCGTATCTTTGATTGTTGGTTCGACATCTGACATATTGCTGTATAAATCCGAAATTCGAATATCGAAATTCGAAACAATATCTAAATTCTAAATTTCAAATGTTTAAACATTGGAATTTGTTTAGGATTTCGGATTTAGTGCTTCGGATTTCCTTTTTCTTAAAAGGTAAGTCCTCCTTCTCGCGCCCCCTCCGCTAATGCCTTAACGGCGCCGGCATAGAGATAGCCGCCGCGGTCAAACACCGCGCGCGCAATTCCCTTGCTCTCCG
>CAYHPP010000012.1:0-11726 GCA_964358745.1 uncultured Candidatus Saccharibacteria bacterium
GTTCCCCCCGTTGACCTTCCCCACCGCGCCCCGAAGTCTCTCTGCGAGCTGTCTGAATTCGAGTTCCTGAAAGAGAGCCTCTGGTTTTGACATCTCCACTCCCTCGCCCCATGTCTTTTCGGGAAACGAAAATGTGATCGGAGCGTCGCGTCGTATCGTCCCAAGAATTTTGCTAAACTCGGCATCCTCTTTGCCTTTTTCGAGAAGTTCCACAACGCGAGGCGTGAATGAAGTTTTAAGTTTCGAGTGTCTGGTTTCAAGGTCGCGATAGATGTTCTCAATAGTGCCAAAGTTCTTAATGAGCTCCGTCGCGGTTTTATCCCCGATGCCCTTAACTCCCTTGATGTTATCAGACGGGTCGCCCTTGAGGCCTTTAAAATCAGGAAGAAACTCTGGACCGAAACCGTATCTCTGCTTCACCGCTTCTTCGTCATAGAGCACCGTATCATTAATCCCTTTCTTCAAGGTAAAAACCTGAACGTGTTTATCATCCACAAGCTGAAGCGTGTCCATATCACCCGATGCGATGACAACATCGCATTCGGGAATTTTCAATTTTCCATTTTCAATTTTCAATTGCTCTACGATGGTGCCGAGAATGTCGTCCGCTTCGAATCCTTCCTTGTCGTAGATGGGAATATTGAAGGCGCTAAAGATTTCGCGCGAGCGCTTCATCTGGGAAATGAGCGCATCGTCCGCTTTTGCCCGTCCGGCCTTGTAGGCTTTGTAGGCCTCGTGACGAAATGTTGGTTTGGGAAGGTCATAGGCCGCGGCGATATAGTCGGGCCGGAAGGCGGCGATGATTTTGATGAGCATTGCCGCAAGACCGTAGAGCCCTCCAGTCGGCTCACCTCTTGAGTTACTAAACTGCGGC
The DNA here is from genome assembly GCA_964358745.1 of uncultured Candidatus Saccharibacteria bacterium. GTDB lineage: Bacteria > Patescibacteriota > Minisyncoccia > Phycocordibacterales > UBA10002 > UBA10002. Next base: position 875 of record CAYHPP010000012.1, read on the forward strand.
AGGGCGTGATAGGCGCGATGCAAAACCGCATGAGCGTCAATAAGCACGAGGCTTTTCCTTTTACCGCTTTCTGATTTATCCAGGCCTCTGGTGCTACGCGCGATAGACATAACAAAGTAAATTCTAAGCCCTAAACCCTAATTTCTAAACAAATTCTAAATCACAAGCTCAAAATTCCTAGTGAAGATTAAGAGCGGCACCGCAGGGCATCAGACCCGTGCCTGGCCGCACCGAATAACCCTGCGCACAAGCGCAGGGTGTTCCCATTCGTAGGTATCCGCCCGGATGAATGGATTCATCCATTCGGACGGGTTCGTAGATTCGTATCATAGACTGATTAGTATTCATAAATTTCAAAAAGCAGAGGAAAAGAACCATACGGTTATTCTACACCCACCAAAGAAAAAACCCAGTAGTGAACCCGCTGTGGCGGGCCAACTACCGGGCATGCCGACTCCGTCATGGAATCGGTTCTATTCGTCAGAAATTGCGCCGAAGCTACTACTTGCCGTCAAATACATCATTGACGGTCCCAAAATAGCGACGGTTCAACATCCTGGCCAAACTGGACTTCAGAAAGAGGGTCAGGGTGCCGATTACTGCACCCACAGAAAAAATGACGCAAGTAAGAGAAGCCCCAAGAGTCCCCCACACAAGCAACGAAAATGTCAGAAGTGCCGAGAAAAGAAACGCAAGCGCGTGTAGCAGGAATTCGCTTGGAGTAAAAACCAGGGAAAAGAACAGCCATAGAACCGCAAACCAGACAAGATTTAAGGTTGTAATTTTTGTCGGTAAACTATCCGCAAAAGCCCAACCGATGAGTACGCCCATTACCGCAAAAACCGCGGCCCACAAGACATTACACCAGAGTTTCATAACTGTAGCTTTCGTTTGTTCCCTTCAGGGGAACGGTTTTGGTTTTCGGACGCGCCGCCCTTTCAGGAAACGACCCCCTTTCAGGGGATTTTCAAGGAGCCAAACAATCGGTTTAGCTTGGTTAAAGTAATCACAGCCAATAAATAAAGTCAAATTGAACAATGATTTCACGAATTTGATGTACCAAATACATCATACACAAATAATCAGCGATCGCTGATTATTTGTGTACTGAGCACAACTCCGTTGGAAACCCCAGACATGGCAAGAATTACTCGGTGGTGGAAAACTTCACCGAGGCCTGCCCCTGATTTTGGAAGACATCATAGGCGACGGCCGTCAGTTCATGCGGAGACCCCTGCCCAGTCTCGCTCTCGGCCGGAGAAAATGAAAGCTCCCACGGCGCGCGCGAGCGCGAGCCGATAAACAAATTATCGACGAAGAAATTGACCCGCGATATCGGGAACTTGGACGATACGGCTATTTGGAGCAACGCCGTTCCTCTTTTCTGGAACACGGCGCCGTGTGGCGGGCTTACGATGGAAACAACCGGAACAAATTCGGGACGGTGCAAGTCATCTGTCTCCGCGGGTATGACGCTTTCGGTTTCGTCGGTAAGCCCGCGTTCGCCGGCCCACTTCCGAACTGCGTATTCCCACCGTTCAAACTGCGAGTCGGTTTGCGGGGCGGTCATGCGAGGGGTTCTGGGGTTGTTTTTGTCAATCCAGTACAAAATGGAGTGGACTTCGCGAATGGCGCGCTCCTCCCGCGCTTCAACGGGCGTAAACTCGGTAGCGCGCTTCCCCGAAAACCTGTCAACCGTATAGGTCTTGCCGCCCTGCCATATCCCGCGGAGGACCGGAGGGAGCGAGGCGTTGTTTTCTTCCGGCGGTTTCTCAAATGATTCCTGGGGCAATCGCTTCAGCGCATCATTCATAAAGGCGTTCCACAAAGGAGCTACAATGTAGGCCGCCACTTTATGCATCGGCCGATTATCATTGTTCCCGGCCCAGGCGCCCACGACAAGATTCGGCGTGAATCCTACGATCCACGCGTCGCGGAAGTCATCGGTCGTGCCGGTCTTCGCGGCCACGTCGCGCCCGGGGAAATAGAGAGGAGACGCGGCACCGAACGCCGGAGTTCTCGCTTTGTTGTCGGAAAGCATGTCGGTGATGGTAAGGGCAATCTCTTTTTCCAAAATTTGTTCCTGCCTATCACTCCATTCTTCAACCACAGCGCCGTGCTTGTCTTCAACCCGAAGAATGCCGGCGGGCTCGTGCCGTACTCCTTGCGCGGCAAAAACGCCGTAGGCGGAGGCGAGCTCCAGAAGCTTAACCTCTCCGCCCCCGAGGACAAGCGTGAGCCCGTACCGGTCGGTGTCTTCAAGCGTCGTGAGCCCCATGTCCTTGGCAAACCGAAGCGACTCCTTGAGTCCCGCGAGATAGAGCACCTTAATGGCGGGAATATTTACGGACTGCGCGAGCGCGTCTCGGAACGAAATCGGTCCGCGAAAGACGCTGTCATAGTTTCCGGGTTTGTAGCACTTCTCCTCGTTCTCGGGACGCATCGGTGTGCCGTCGGGGTTGCACTCGGTTGAAAATTCCGTAGAGAGGTCAAACACTATCGTCTCGGGTGTGTAGCCCTTCCGGAGAGCCGCGGCGTACACGAAGGGCTTGAACGCCGAACCCGGCTGCCGGTACGCAATGGTCGCGTTGAAGTTTCCGTCTATCTCGGCGTCAAAATAGTCGCGCGACCCGACCATGACAAGTATCTGTCCTGTCTTGGGGTCAAGCGCGACAAGTGCGGCATTCTCGGCGTCAAATGTTTTCTTGTTTTCCAGCGCATACTTTTTTACCGTCTCCTCCGCGCTTTTCTGCAGCTCATAGTCAAGCGTTGTAATCACTTTGAGCCCGTTCTCTTCCAGCGCCTCGCGTCCGTACTTCTCCTCAAGAAGCTGGCGAATGAATACGACGAAGTGCGGGGCGAGAATGCCGGTCTCGTTGTTCGGCTTGAAAAACGCGGTGCAGGCCGCACTCTCCCCGGCCTCAGGCGACGCCGCGTGTTGCGCCTTCCCGGGGTTCTCGGTTCCCGTCGCGGCGGGCGCGCAGATGACCTCCTTTCGCGCCGCCTCATACTCTTCTTTGGTGATGAACCCGACCTCCTGCATGCGGCGAAGCACCAGATTCTTTCGCTCTTCAAGCTTCTCGCGGTGGTTGCCGTAGGGCGAGTAGTAGGTGGGAGCGTTGGGAAGCGCCGCGAGATACGCGGCTTCAACGACGGAGAGGTCGCGCGCGCTTTTTCCCAAAAATGCCTGCGCCGCTTCCTCAATGCCGTAGAGCGTCCCGCCATAAGGAACTTCGTTGAGGTAGAGCGCGAGAATTTCTTCTTTGCCAAACGCTTCTTCCAGACGAAGCGAAAGCACCCATTCCTTGAGTTTCCGGGAGATTTTCTTTTCCGTGGTCAAGAGTGAGTTCTTGACGACCTGCTGGGTAATGGTGGAGCCCCCTTGCCCTCCCAAGAGGTTACCTTCAAAAAGATTTGTGAATACCGCGCGGAGAATGGCTTTAAGACGTATGCCGCGGTGTTGCCAGAACTCGCTGTCCTCAATTGCCACGGTGGCGTTTTTGATGTGGCGCGACATCTCGCCATAGGACACCACCGTGCGTTGCGCGCCGCGGTGCAGGTCATAGAGGAGAACGGTGCCGGTACGGTCGTATATCTTAGTGGATTCGCTCACTTTCCTGTTATGGAATTCGGAAATATCGGGAAGTTTCCACGAAGAAACCCAGAGAGCAAAAAAGCCTCCCGACAAAAGAGCCCCCGAGAGCAAGGCTAAAAAGATACTGCGAATAAAGTGGCGATGTTTTTTTCGGCGGGGCATGGTGAAGATAGTAGCAGAAGCCGCAAAATTATTCTAATTTGTCTAAAAAAAAATAGTTCCCAAAAGCAGAAAATATGCTATCGTAGAACGATATGAAAGTAGAGACCAATCGGAAAAGCATCGAGGCGGCGCTTGAACGGAGTATCGCGACTATCCTTCCCTCACGCGAAGCGTTTGTTGCGGCGCTTTCAAGCGGTAAGCGGTTGCGCCTTTACATCGGCGCAGACCCCACCGGTCCGGATTTACACCTGGGGCATGCGACAAATTTTCTGTTGCTTGAGCGGTTGCGCCGGCTGGGACATGAAATCATTGTGCTTTTCGGGGACTTCACCGCGCGCATCGGCGACCCAACGGAAAAAGAAGCGACGCGGAAGATGCTCACCGCGAAAAAGATTACGGAAAATATCCGCACATGGAAAAAGCAGGTAGGAAAAGTTCTCTCTCTTAATGACAAAAAAAATCCGGTGAAGATAATGAAAAACAGCGTGTGGCTCGGCAAACTTAATTTCTCGGAAATCATCGAACTTGCTTCGGCGTTCACGGTGCAGCAGATGCTTGAGCGCGACATGTTCGCGAAACGGCTGCGCGCCGGCCAGCCGATTTATCTCCACGAGTTTTTGTATCCCCTGATGCAGGGGTATGACAGCGTTGCAATGAACGTTGATGCGGAGGTCGGGGGGACTGACCAATTGTTTAATATGCTGGTGGGACGGACATTGCTTAAGAAGCATCAGGATAAAGAAAAATTCATCATCGCCACAACGCTTCTGGAAAACGCTCGCACCGGCAAGAAGCTTATGAACAAGAGCGGAGGCGGCTATGTCGCCATGGGAGCGGCGGCGAACGAAATGTTTGGCGGCGTTATGGCTCTTCCCGACGAGGCGCTTGTTCAGCTTTTTCTTGATTGTACGGCAGTTTCGTTGCAGGAAGTGGGGCAGATAGAACAACAACTAAAAGGCGGCGCAAGTCCGCGCGACATTAAGGCGCGACTTGCGCGCGAAATTGTTTCGCTCTATCACGGAGAAGACGCTGCCGCAAAAGCAGAAGGAGAGTTTACTCGCGCGTTTCGGGAAGGCAAGCCGAAAGAATTTCTTGAAATATCGGCATCCGACTCTGTGTCGGTTGCGGATGTTGCGGATGTTCTTCTTGAGAAGAGAATCATAAAATCAAAATCGGAACTTCGGCGCCTGTTGAAAGAAGGCGCGATTACCAATCTGGACAGCAACACCAAAATGGGCGATGATTTTCTAAAAACCGCTCCCTTGGGGAAATACCGCATCGGCAAACACCGGTTTATCGAAATTAAGTAAGCAAAAAATCCCGGCCTCGGGATTTTTTGCTACATCCGCGTTTATTCGCGTCTTAATCGGCGTGCATCCGCGTCTTACAGCGGGTCCACGTCATCAAACGTGTCCTCAACCATATCGGGGTCTAGCTCCTTCTCTTCGTTTTCTTCGCCTTCGGCGGGGGGCACAGGACTTACTTCGTCTTCTTCCATACTTTTCCTTTATTTACTACTAATCGCCTCCATTTGTATCAACACCTTTTGTTTTTGGCAAGCAACCGGGGCTGTGGACAACGGGGGAGATGGAAAATGAAGTATGAAATAGCAGAGAAGAGGATGCCCGTATTCATAATTCATGCTACATGGTTCATGGAATTGGATGCCAAACAGGTAAGCCCTATTGCAATCGCGTCGTATTCATCGTCAAGGCGCTTTCCTGGAGGGAGTGCGATGAGTTTTTTCACCATCTCCATCACCTGTTTCTTATCGCTTTTTCCGTAACCGGTAATGGCAACTTTGACTTGAAGCGGGGTGTACTCGTAGATCACGAGTTCCGCTCGCGCCGCCTCCGCCAGAATGACGCCGCGCGCTTCGGCGACCGGCATGGCCGTCTTTTGATTCACCGAAAGAAACAGTTTCTCAATGGCGAGCGCTTTTGGGTTGAAGGCATCAATCGTTTTCCGAACCTCGCGTGCAATTTTCAAAAGGCGCTCCGCGTGTGGAAGCGTTTTAAGTGTTTGAATACAAGTGGAATAGAGTAGCGTTTCTTTTTGCCGCGGAAGTTTTTCAAGCACGGCGACGCCGAGCCGCTCGTAGCCAGGATCAATCGCTATGATTTTCATAGCTCAAGTGTAAAATGCAAAAATCAAAAAGTAAAAAGCATCCGCGAAGCCGGATACAACAATTTTGCATTTTGCATTTTGATTTTTTCATTTCTTCGCTATTCGGCATTCGTAAAAACTTCCTGCACCTCTTCATTCGCCTCAAGAACTTCCACCAGTTTGTCAAGTTTCAAAAGATCCTCCTCGGAGAGCGGCACGGTCGTCGTCGCATGCCATTTCTCATTCGCGGAATTCGCATCTGAATTCGCAGCATTCGCACTATGATCTACTCTCTCAAACGCCCACGCAGCCGCCCCGGGACTCGCGAGATTCCCTCCATGCGCGGAAAGAATGAACTTCAGCTCATTTGATGTGCGATTCCGGCTGTCGGTAAGCACCTCAATAAGCATCGCCGTCCCTCCGGGCCCGTAGCCTTCGTAGAGAACCTGTTCAAGCGCGGCGCCACCGCCTTCAGTCGCTTTTTTTACGGCACGCTCAATGTTGTCGTTTGGCATGTTTTCCTTCCGCGCCCGCTCAATTGCAGCGCGAAGCCCCGGCGCATCCTTGTTTCCCTTGGCCGCCCTCGCCTCGTTCGTTATGAGTTTCGCATACTTTGAAAAAATCTGACTCCGTTTCGCGTCAGACTTGCCTTTCTTCAGTTTGATTTGCGACCATTTATTATGCCCTGACATGAAGATAGCTTTTAGCGTATAGCTGTTAGCTTATAGTTGCTAGTGAAGGAGAATCAGAAACGGCCTTGCGCTTCTAGGAAATTACATAAGAGTCTGCTTTATCCCCTGCAGATGTTCATAGGCCTTGGGCGTTACTCTTCTCCCCCGCGGGGTGCGTTCAAGAAGTCCAAGCTGGATGAGATAGGGCTCGTGCACGTCCTCAATCGTCGCCTCTTCTTCGGAGAGCGCGGCGCCAAGCGTGTTCAGCCCTACCGGCCCGCCGCCGAATTTTTCAACAAGGACGGTAATAAGCGCGCGGTCGGAGGGCTGCAGCCCAAGCTCGTCTACCCCCAGAAGCTTAAGCGCCTCCTTGACGGCCTCCCGGGAGAGCGGGCGCTTCCCCACCTGCGCGAAATCGCGTGCGCGCTTTAAAAGATAGTTTGCCGTCCGCGGCGTAAAACGGCTCCGTACCGCGATTTCCCGAAGCGCTCCGTCTTGCGCGGGAACTCCGAGGAGTTTCGCTGACCTGCGGAGAATCTGCTCTATTTCGCCCTCCGTGTAATATTCCAAACGGAAGGTCCCGCCGGAAAAGCGCGAGCGAAGCGGAGAGGAGAGCATCGCGATGCGCGTCGTCGCGGCAATAAGCGTAAAGGCGGGTATCTCAAGCTGAACGGTCCGCGCCGACGGCCCCTTACCAATGATGATATCAAGCCGCCCCGATTCCATCGCCGGATATAAAATCTCCTCAATCTGCTTCCCCAAGCGGTGGACCTCGTCAATGAAAAGGATGTCGCCCGAGCCGAGGTTTGTGAGGATGGACGCAAGGTCGCCTACTCGCTCAATTGCGGGGCCGGAAGTCACCCTCATCTGTGCGTTCATCTCTTTGGCGATAAGGTGCGCAAGCGTCGTCTTGCCGAGACCCGGCGGCCCGTAGAAAAGAAGGTGCTCTGGCGCATGTTTCCGCTCTTTGGCCGCAAGAAGCAATATCCGGAGGTTCTCTTTTGTGTTTTTCTGCCCGATATACTCGTCCCACCGCGAAGGACGAAGCGTTTGGTCAAGGTGAGCCTCCTCGCTTTGCTCCGGCACCGACGAAACAGCCGAATTTTTTCCGGATTTTCTGCTCATGTGTGTAGAACTCATCCCAAAACCTATCGCAGTCAAAAGCTTCGCAAAATTCGAGGAAAAAACGGTGAAGACGAGGGAGGTGTACCGAGGTACTCCGACCGAGGATGAACCGTTTTTTACCGAATTTTGCGAAGCGACGACGCGAAACGACCTCAACCAATACTGCCGTGGTAGGTTTTGGGATGAGTTCTAACATTGTACGGCTAATGCGCGTGATGTACAATGCGGCCCGAAATACGGCATTACGGCCTCACAGGGGCGTAAAGGAGAGCCCCAGGAGCCGCCGCGGGAATGTATCCGCGTATATTGACAGAGATTATTTTCTGTGCTAGATTGCAGTGAGAGTTCCAGGTAGAAATCTCTAAGCGATCAGCCCAGCACCATTTTATCGGCAACAGTGCCGTTTCGCGGCGCCCTTGGCGAAAATGGTGCTGGGTTCAAACACGTTACCGAGGATGCTTTGGAATTTCGTCTCGACGATTTCCTCTGAAGCGCTCCTTAGGTCTCATGTTAACTTTTGGTACTTGTATTGAAAGTTTGATCGCTTAGAGGTTCCTCTCCGGAACTTCTCCGCCAACGCGGAGACCCAAGCGCACCCCAAAACCTGCCGCGATGACGTTGGAATGAGTTCTGACACCATACTACGCTCCCCTCGCTACGGGGCGCAACCACAGAAATGCAGCGTGTCATTCCAACCACAAGTAGTCAACAGGAAGGCACAAGTTCCAGTCGCGTGTTCCAGTCATCTGTCAGCTCTCCAAGCTCACCACCCGCTCAAGTTCTTCAAACGAAGTAACGCCGGAGAGAACTTTGAGCACGCCATCGTGTTGCATGGTCGGAATTCCCTGCACCGCGGCTGCGGCGGCTATTTCGCGTTCACTTGCGCCTTGGCGCACGATTTTTTCTATGCCGATATCGGTAAGAATCGCTTCATAAATGCCCGTGCGGCCTTTATAGCCGATACTGTTGCATGCGTCGCACCCTTTGGCGACCCAATAGACTTCCCTTTGAGGGACTGCCGCGGCCTTCGGAAGACTCCGAAGAAGCCCTTCAATGCGCTCTTTGTCGTGCTTTGGAATGTGAGTTTTTACCTTGCATGCTTCGCAGAGCTTTCGGATAAGCCGCTGGGCCATCGCGACAGTAATGGCGGAACCGATGGCCTTTGGGTCCACCCCAAGGTCAATGAGGCGGGGAAAGGTTCCGGCGGCGTTATTGGTGTGCAGCGTTGAAAAGACAAGGTGGCCGGTGAGCGAGGCGTTTACGGCAATCTCGGCGGTTTCGCTGTCGCGTATTTCGCCGACCATAATTACATCCGGGTCTTGCCGGAGCGACGCGCGGAGTCCGCCGGCGAAGGTGTAGCGCTTCTCGGGCTCCACTTGCGTCTGGGTGATGCCGGCAAGGTGATACTCAATCGGGTCTTCAATCGTGATGATTTTTATCCCGGGCGCGTGAATCTTGCGAAGAAACGCGTAGAGCGTGGTTGTCTTCCCGGAGCCGGTGGGCCCTGTCGTGAGAATCATGCCGTTCGGCTTCAGAATTGCCTTTTCAAGGAGTGAGAGTAGTATCTCGTGCATGCCGAGGCTTCCAAGCGGCACGGCAATTGACTTGGGGTCAAGCAAGCGGAGCACGATTGACTCGCCGTAGGGGCCGGGGAGAATGGAGGTGCGTATCTCCATCTGTGTGCCGCCGAGAGAAACGCTGAACCGCCCATCCTGCGCCTCTTTCTGCAGGTTGAGCTTAAGGCCTGACAGAATTTTAATGCGCGAATTCATGAAGGCGTAGGTCGCTCGGTCAAACCACGTGATATCGTGGAGAATGCCGTCAAGGCGAAACCGCAGCTTCACCCGTTCCGCTTCGGGTTCAATATGGATGTCGGACGCGCCGAGCGCAATCCCCGCCCCGATGATTACTTCAACGAGACGCGAAATTCGGTTGTGTGTTTTAGACGAGACGACTTCCTCAATCTTGGGAGTGATGTCCGCAAGGCGGCGAGTTGTCTTGGCCGCTTCTTCCACGGCGGAGACGCTCATTTCAAGCGTGCCGGCGCGGCTTTCAGCCGCTTGTGAGAGTTCTCGGTAATGGCTCCACGCTTTCTCAAGGCTTTTTGTTGAAGTCATGTACACCTCAAGGCGATACCCGGCTTCCGTGAGTTTTTGCAGAGAGGCCTGCGCTTCGGGGGTGTTCGGAGTAAAAACGGCGACGCTGACTTTCTTACCGGTAATCGCAAATGGAGAAAGTTTTGCCGCTCGCGCCTCGGCCTCGGGGACGAGCCGAAGCGCGTCGTTCTCTATAGAGATTGGCCCCAAGTTTACATACGAAAGTCCGTTTTTCTTCGCAAGAAACTGAATAAGCTCCTCTTCCTCCTGCTGCCTAATCTCCGCAAGGTCCTTTGCTCCTTTTTCATCGTTAAACACAACCATAGGATTTCATTGTAACACAGGAGAGAAGCTGCTGGCTTTCCAATGGATAAGCGCGGGCTGGCTAATAAGCTAAACAGCTAGTAAGCTAAAAAGCTATGCAAGGCGCCTGCAATCTCGCACAATTTCAAAAAGCCGCCAAAAATTTCGCGCAAAAGCTCGTGCCGCTGCCCAATCGTGCCACGGTTATCGGCCTTTACGGCGACCTTGGTTCGGGTAAAACCGCCTTTGTCCAGGCAGTCGGCCGGGTGTTGGGTATCAAGGACCCCATGCAAAGCCCGACGTTCGTTATTGAGAAAAGATTTAGGATTTATGATTTAAGATTTAAGAATCTGATCCATATGGATGTGTATCGGCTCCGGAACGGGGAAGAACTGCGGAGATTGGGGTTTAGCAAACTTCTCACCGAACCCGAAAATCTGATTCTAGTTGAATGGGCGGATAGGGTTGCGGACATATTGCCCCCCGACCATATCAAGCTTATATTTGAGTTTATTGACGAACACACGCGAAAAATCACCCGCCATGACGGGAGTTCCCCTATAAGCTAATTTTACCGGTTCATCGGCATGACGAGATACCGGAACGACGGGTCCCCTACTCCACCCACAAGAAGCGGGCGATTATCGCCGCTAAATCTGAACGCAACGCTGTCAGCGGAAACGGCAGAGAGGCAATCCGAAATGTAGCGGTGGTTAAAATTACCTTTGAACGCCTCTCCTGTCTGCGCTGCGGGAAGCGCCGAGACGCTTTCGCCAAACTCTCCACTCTTTGCA